>CAZKKD010000072.1:0-13025 GCA_964553265.1 uncultured Planctomycetales bacterium
GCCCGGCTGCGAAGGACCGGACTCGGCGTCGGACTGCATCGACGATATCCAGAGATATCGCCTGCTTCGTCCTCCTTGATCCGGCCCTTCTCGCTCGGGCTCGGGACCACGAGAGCCTATCGGGATAGACTCTCAGGACGCGTCCTTACCTTGCCTTCCGAGCGCCTCGTGTGCTTCCTTCAGTTGCTTCCGGATGGGAATGCCCTGCGGGCACTTCTCTTCGCAGGCGCCGCACTCGGTGCAGGCGTCGGCACGCTTGCGGGCGTCGTTGTCCTTTGCGCCGAGCTGTGCGTAGTTGCGCTTCGCCTCGTCCCAGAACCCGTAGACGCGCCCGTTGTTGTACATGCGGAAGATGTCCGGAATGGCTACGTCTTCGGGGCAGGGGGTGCAGTAGCCGCAGCCGGTGCAGTAAAGGTCGGCCATCCGTTTCAGGCGTTCGAGGTGTTCTTCGATCGCGTTTCGGTCGTCCGCGGAGAGGGGCGTGTCGTCGCTCGCGACGCGGACGTTCTCCTCCACCTGCGCCAGCGTGCTCATGCCGGAGAGCGCCATGCTGACGTGGGGGTTGTCGAGGACGAAGCGGATGGCGAGCTCCGGGACGCGGTCGACGCCCGGCACCATGCCGCCCAGGACCTCGTTGTCCACCCCCAGGCGACCGCCCCCGACCGGCCCCATCACCACCACCCCGACGCCGTGCTCGTGAGCGTGGGCAATGCCGTCCTCCAGGCCACGGTTGAGAATGTTGTACTGGAGCGTAATGCTCTCCGGGTAGCCGGTGTCCACGAGTTTGACGAGCGCTTCGTTGTTGTCGTGGAACGAGCAGCAGATGTGCTTGACGAGGCCCTGGTCGTGGGCCTTTCGCATCCACTTGCCGACGCGGGGCTCAATCTTTTCGACATAGGCGTTCCAGTTCACGCCGTGGTGGTTGTAGATGTCGATGGCCTCCACCCCGAGCAACCGGAGGCTGGCCTCCAGGTGCCCCCACCAGGTCGATTCGTCCTCGTCGTAGTAGTGGTTTTTGGTGGAGACGATGATCTCGTCCCGGCGGGGCCAGGCGGCCAGCGCTTCGCCCACCGCCTTCTGGCTGTCGTGGTTGCAGTAGAAGATCGCGGTGTCGATGTAGTTGACCCCGGCCTCGAAGGCGCGGTGGATCATGGGCGTGGCGAGTTCCCGGTTGACGCGGGCGTCGTCGCCCTGGCCGACCATCGGCAGGCGCATCGCGCCGAAGCCGAGCTGGGAGACGCGCAGTCCTGTGTTGCCGAGCTCGCGGTACTTCATGCTGTCCGTCCTTTCCGGGATCGTCCGGCGCCCCCCCTCCACCTACCCCTCGGGAGTTCCCTCATGCGACGGTAAGCGTAACGCGCGCTTGTCGTTCTGTCAAACAGGCTTCGCCGCCTGGTCGAGGACGGCCGCGCCGCCCGGTGACTGGACGTTGACAGGCAGGCGGGCGACCGCTAGGATCCTCCGTCTCGTGGCGGCCGCCGTGCGGACGGGCCGCCCGGTACGGATCCGATGACCGACGGAAGACCAGGAAGGGGAGAGCAGAATGGCGCAGGTGATTGAAGGCAATGCGGTGGTGCTGACGCAGGGCGGCCCGACGGCCGTGATCAACGCCAGTTGGGTCGGCGTGGTGCAGGGGCTGGCGAACGCCCCGGAGGTGAAGGGCATCTGGGGGGCGGTCAACGGCATCGACGGCATCCTCGGCGAGAACTTTGTCGACCTCAAGGCGCAGAGCGTGCAGACGCTCCAGGCCATCGCGCACACGCCGGCGACGCAGTTGCGCAGCACCCGGCACAAGCCCACCGACGAAGACAACAAGGCGATGCTGAAGGTCTTCCAGAAGTACAACATCCGCTACGTCTTCGCCGCCGGCGGCAACGACACCAGCGAATCCCTGGACATCATCAACGACGCCGCCCGCCAGGAGGAGTACGAACTGCGCGCCTTCCACGTCGCGAAGACGGTGGACTGCGACCTGATGGAGAACGATCACACGCCCGGCTACGGCTCCGCGGCGCGCTACGTGGCCAACGCCTTCCGCGGCGTCGACCTCGACAACCAGTGCTTCGGCGGTTTCTACCTCGGCGTCTGCATGGGCCGGCACGCGGGGTTCCTGACCGCCGCAAGCGCCCTCGGGCGAACCCAGGCCGACAGCGGGCCGCACCTGGTGTACCTCCCGGAGCGACCCTTCGACGTCGACAGCTACCTGGCCGACTGCTGGAGCGTCTACGAGAAGCACGGCCGCTGCATCGTCGCGGTGAGCGAGGGCATCGAGGCCGAGGACGGCACGCCCATCCTGCAGAGCCTCTCCGCCATCGGCAACCTGGAGGCCGACAGCCACGGCAACGTGCAGCTCTCCGGCACCGGCGCGCTGGCCGATGCGCTCGTCGGCCGCGTGAAGGAGCACTTCAAGACCAAGGGCGTCGAGAAGCTCCGCGCCCGCGGCGACACCCTCGGCTACATCCAGCGCAGCTTCCCCGACCAGAGCCCCGTCGACCGCGAGGAGTCGCTCGGCCTCGGGCGTTTCGCCGCCGAGCAGGCGCTGAGCGGCAACATCGACGGCTCCTGCGCCATCGTCCGCGTCTCGGACAACCCGTACAAGAGCGAGTTCCGCCTCGTTCCGCTCAAGGCGGTGGCCGGCAAGACCCGCCACCTGCCCGACGCGCACATCAACGACGCCGGCAACAATGTCACCGACGCGTTCATCACCTGGGGCAAGCCGTTGATGGGCGAGCTCACCTCCTTCGGGATTCTCGACTTAGGGAAGGCGGTGCCGAAGAAGTAGCCCCTCGCGCACCGGGAGCACTCCATCCGCGGCTCCCCTTCCGATGCGAGGGGGAGCCGCGTTCTGTTTGACCGCGAACGCATTCCGAACGATTCCGCAGCGAAAGGGTTCCCGATGGCGAAGGACGGCCGGCCGAACATTCTCTTCTTCTTTCCGGACCAGCACCGGGGCGACTGGATGCCCGGCCGGGCGGGGCTTCCGCTGCGGATGCCGAACCTGGAACGCCTGATGGCCGAAGGGGTCACCTTCACGCAGGCGCTCACCGACTCGCCGGTCTGCGCGCCCGCCCGGGCGGCACTCGCGGCGGGGAAGGCCTACGACCGCTGCGGCGTGGTCGACAACGGGCAGGACTATCCGCTCGATCAGCCGACCTTCTATCAGCATCTCCGCGACGCCGGCTACCGCGTCGCGGGGGTGGGCAAGTTTGATCTCCACAAGCCGAACAACCCCCACACCTGGGGCCTCGACGGCAAGCACCTCCTGCCGGAGTGGGGCTTCACCGACGGCATCGACAACGAGGGCAAGATCGATGGGGTCACCTCCGGCCGGGACGCGCCGCAGGGGCCGTACCTCCAGTTCCTGGAGGAGCGGGGCCTCCGCGAGGTCCACGTCCGGGACATGCTGGAAGACCGCAAGCAGGGCCCCGGCGTCCAGCCCACGCCGCTGCCGGACGACGCCTACTGCGACAACTGGCTTTCGCAGAACGGGCTCGACATTCTGGACGGGCTGCCGGCGGACGCGCCCTGGTTTCTGCAGATCAATTTCACCGGCCCGCACAGCCCCTGGGACGTCACCGCCTCCATGCTGGAGGGATGGGAGGCGGCGGCTTTCCCACCGCCGGTGGCCAACGACAGCCTGGATCCCGGCGACGCGAACGCCATCCGCCGCAATTATGCCGCGATGCTGGAGAACATCGACCGGCAGGTGGGTCGCTTCCTCGACAAGGTCCGCGAGCGCGGCGAGGAAGCGAACACCCTGGTCGTCTACAGCAGCGACCACGGCGAGATGCTGGGCGATCACGAGCGCTGGGGCAAGGGCATCTTCCGCCACCCCTCCGTCGGCATCCCGCTGGTCGTGGTCGGCCCGGGCGTGCGGCGGGGGGCGACCACGGACGCCGTGGTGGCGTTGCGGGACCTGGCCGCCACCTTTCTCGAGGCCGCCGGCGCCGATCCGCTGCCGGAGGCAGACGCGCGGTCCATCGGTCCGGTCTGCTCCGGGTTGCGGCGGGACCACCGCGAGGTGTTCGTCGGTGGGCTGAAAGACTGGCGGATTGCCTACGACGGGCGGTACAAGCTGGTCTGCCCCGGTGGCGCGCCGGACGCGCTCTACGACCTGGAGGCGGACCCGGACGAGTTGGAGAACCGTCTTGCCGCGGCGCCGGAGGTGGCGGCCCGCCTGGAGGCTGCCTGCCGGTCTGCCGGCGCGGCGGGTTGAGGCGCGGGCCGACCTTTTCTCGGAAAAACCACGTTTTGGCGTTGCCATCCCGGCCTCGGTGTCTACCATCGCGCGGGTGCATTGCTTGCGTCGGCCGGGCGCGTGGCCGGGCGAACGTTGACGGCGTGGACGCCTCGGTGGCGCGCCGTTTCAGAGAATGACAGAGGGGGAATGGCATGGCCATCGACGAACTTCGCTTTCGGCAGATCCACCTGGACTTCCACACCCATCAGGACATTCCCGGTATCGGCGCGGATTTCGATCCGGACGAGTATGCCGAGACGTTGAAGCGGGCCTACGTGGATTCGATCAATACCTTCGCCCGCGGGCACCACGGCTACATCTACTACCGCAGCAAGAAGTTCAAGGAGCTGGAGCACCCGCACCTGACCCGCGATCTCCTGCGCGAGCAGATCGAGGCCTGCCACAGGCGCGACATCCAGGTTCCCATCTACGTCACCGTGCAGTGGGACGAGTACACCGCCTACCGTCATCCGGAGTGGCGCATCGTGACCGCCGAGGGCGCGCTGTCGGGTACGCAGCCGTATCAGGCGGGGTTCTACCGCCCGCTCTGCCTCAACAGCCCGTACGTCGACTTCCTGGAGGAGTTCACCAGGGATTTGATGGGGACCGTCGCCACCGACGGGCTCTGGTACGACATCGTCTGGCCGCAGGACTGCTCCTGCCGGTTCTGCCAGGACGACATGCGCGGCAAGGGCATCGACCCGTCCGACCCGGTGGCGCGCAAGGCGTTCGGGGTCGAGGTCTGGAAAACGTTCCAGCGCCGTATGAGTGCGGTGGTTCGCAAGCAAAAGAAGGACGCGCTCATCTTCTACAACGCCGGCCACGTCGGTCCCGGCCACAGCCAGATCGCGGATGCGTACACGCACTTCGAGCTGGAGAGTCTGCCCAGCGGCGGCTGGGGCTACATGCACTTCCCGGTGACGGGGCGCTACGCGCGGACGCTGGGGAAGGACTACCTCGGCATGACCGGCAAGTTCCACACGAGCTGGGGCGACTTCCACAGCTTCAAGAACCAGGCCGCGCTCGAATTCGAATGCTTCAGCATGCTGGCCCTGAACGCCAAGTGCTGTGTGGGCGACCAGCTTCACCCCGGCGGGAAGATCTGCCCGACCACCTACGACCTCGTCGGCTCCGTGTACGGAGAGGTCGAGAAGCGCGAGCCATGGTGCCGCGGCGCCAGCCCGGTGGCCGAGATCGGCGTGCTCTCGCCCGAGGAATTCACCGGCTTCGGCGGCCACTCGGGGCTGCCGAAGAGCGCCATCGGGGTCAATCGCATCCTGCAGGAAGGGGCGCACCAGTTTGACATGATCGACAGCGACACCGACTTCGGCGCGTACCGCCTCCTGGTGTTGCCGGACGAGATCCCCGTCGACGCCAAGCTGGCGAAGAAGCTTTCCGCTTTCTTGAAGAAGGGGGGCGCCGTGCTGGCCTCGCACCGGGCCGGCCTGGAGCCCGGCGGCGAAGACTTTGCGCTGGATGCCCTCGGCGTCAAGCTTGTCGGAGAGGCCCCGTATCAACCCGATTACCTGGTCCCGCAGGGCGCCATCGGCAAGGGCCTGCCGAAGACGGGGCACGTCATGTACATGAAGGCGCTCGAGGTGAAGCCCGCGAAGGGGGCCAAGACCCTCTGCAAGGTCGAGACGCCGTACTTCAACCGTACCTGGGAGCACTACTGCTCGCACCAGCACGCCCCCTCGTCGGGCAAGAAGGGCTACGCGGCCGTGGTGCGCAAGGGCGATTGCATCTACTTCGCACACCCGGTCTTCGCGCAGTACGAGGCCAATGCGCCCCTCTGGGTGAAGCGCATGGTCCTCAACGCCATCGACGAGCTCCTGGGCGAGCCGATGGTCCGTCACGACGGGCCGAGCTCCGTCCTGGCCGCCATCAACGAGCAGAAGCGTGAGAAGCGCTGGGTTCTTCACCTCCTCCACTACATCCCGGTCCGCCGGAGCGCGTCGATCGACGTCATCGAGGAAGCCACCCCGCTGCACGACCTGACCGTTGGCGTCAAGACGCCGAAGCAGGTGCGCGCCGTCACCTGCCAGCCCGAGGGGATCGACATCCCGTTCTCGGTCGAGGACGGGCGGGCCACCTTTACGCTGCCGCGGATGGATGGGTACCAGGTGGTCGAGCTGAAGTTCTAGCGGGCGCGTGCGTCTCGCGCCGGAGAAGGGGACCGCCCGATGAAGGTGGCAGGGTGCGTGCTGATTCTGATCGGCGGGTTGTTTCTGCTGAGCGGGATTGCGCTGGCGGCCGGGCTGGTCTGGCAGACCTTCCAGGCCAACATGGCCCACGCCGAACCCCTGGTCCTGGGCGAGTCCGTCGCGGCCGGAGAGGTGACGGTCGACCCCGAACGCGCCTGCCAGGTGGCCGTCGCCTTCGACGTGCAGGGCGATGCCGTCCAGGAGGACACGAAGTTCGACGAGCGTTCCTACGACCTGCGCTACCGGTTTCCCTTCGCTTACCGGATCACCGACGAGGCCGGGGCCGTTCTTGCCGAAGGGCAGACCGCTGCCGCCTGGGACGAGGGGTTGCGGTTCACGCAGAACGCGCAGGTAAACTCCGGCGGCGGCATGGCGAGCATCGTCTGCTATTTCGAGAAGTTCCCCCCGCCCGCCTCCGGGCGCCTCCGGGTCGAGGCCCGTCTCGATCCGGATACCACCTATGGCGCCGAAGCGTCGAATCCGGAGGTCCGCATCTACGACAACGTGACCGACCACGCCGCCGCCATCGCGGGGTCGGTGGGGGTCCTCGTGGTCGGCGGGTTGTTGGGCCTGGTGGGCTTCGTGGTGTTCCTGGTCGGCCTGACGCGTTCGAGCGGCGATGGCCATGCCGCCGGCTGAGTCCGCAGACTGGCGCAGCGACCTCGGCGCGCTCTACAACGCGCTGGCGGCCGAACTGGACGCCCTCGACGTGGCCTGTGGCGGCTGCGGAGCGTGCTGCCGCTTCGACGAGGCCGGCCACGTGCTCTACGCCTCGACGCTTGAGCGCCGCCTGGTCGAGGAGGCGGTCCGGAGGGGTGAGCTTCCGGCGCCGTCCGCCGCGCCGGGGCGCTGCCCCTTTCAGGTGGATGGTGCCTGCTGCGCACGCGCGGTTCGCACCCTCGGTTGTCGGCTGCATTTCTGCCGGACACGGTCGGGCGATCCGGTGCCGGAGGCAACCCGGGAACGCCTGGACGCCCTCTCGGCGACATTTCACCGGCAGCTTTCGGATCTCCATGTCCGGGCCGATGTCCCCTGGGACTACCGCCCCTTTCTGGACGCGCTGGCCGAAGCGCTCGCGAAATGAGCTTGTCGCAAACGGCGCGTAGCGTTAGCATGATTGGCGGAACCCGTTCCGACGCGTGAACCACACTGCCAGGAGGCCGGCCGGATGCCGCCGTACAGTCTGCCGCTTGCGGGTGGGGCGCTGGCGCTGCTGCTCATGTGGGTGCTCTACCGCCGCGTCTTCCTCTGGCGGCGATACGCGAAGCGCCGCGCCTCCGCGGCGCGCCATCACCATCACAACGAGGTCATCGACTGGGGCCGGCGCCAGATGGCGGTGGGCGCGGCGGATGTCGACTGCCTCCACGACATGGCGGTCGCCCTCGACAAGACCGGGGATCGCGAAGAGGCCTTCGGCTACGCCCTCCAGGTGCAGCAGAAGCTCGCCATCGAACACACCGGCCTCGTCCCGCAGCACCCCGAGGATTTCGGGGATCCGACCGCCTTCCACAACGCCTCGCCGCACTATCTGCGCAGCATGCGGGTCCTCGGACACGTCTACCTGGAGCGGGGGCAGGCCGAGCCGGCGCGGGAGATCTTCGAATACCTGGTCGGACTCGGCCGACGGTACGTGGAGTGCAACGTCGACCTCGCCGAAGCCTGCCTGCGGATGGACGATGCCGCCGCGGCCGTGGCGGCGCTGCGGCGGCTCCTGGCCGCCGACCCGGTGACCGGCACCAAGCGGGTCCGTGCGGATTTCGACCGCCTCCTCGCGTTCGCGCCGTCCAGTCCCGGGATGCAGACCTTCCGGGCCGAGTTCCTGGCCGTGGAAGGGCGCACCGCCAGCGAGCTCGACCGCTTGCTGGAGCAGTTCCGGGAGGGGCGGGCCAGCGCGCAGGATCTGCTCCTGGCCGTGGAGTTGGCGCGCAAGGGACAGCGCCTCCCGGCCCTCGGCGAAGCGCTGGATGCCGGCGGCGCACGCCTCGCCGAACGCGCGGAACTGCGCGACGCGCTCGACACGGCGGCCCGGGCCAGCGGCGCGTTGCGCCTGGCGCTCGGCCTGCGGGAACTGGAGCTCGACGCCTGCTTTTCGACCGGGGACGAGTCCGTCCTCCCCGCCGTCGGGGATGTGATCGAGGCCCTCGTCCGCGAATCTGCCGGCGATCTGGAGCTGCAGCGGGAAGCCGCGGTGCTGCTCGCGCGGACCGGCCGGGTCGAGGAGGCCTGCCGCCTGGCCGGCGTGTCGCTCGCGCCCGGCGACGGCGACGCGACGCCCGCGGGCCCGGCCACGCTCCTGCGCGATGCGGCGCACCGGCAGCGGCTGGTGGAGGTCCCGCGCCTCTTGGCCGGACGGGCCGAGCCGTACGCGCCCGTCCGCGCGGGGGAGGGGGGGCGCGTCATCCTGGTCCGGCCGTCGCGCCGCTACCGGGAGGTGCTGAACGGGGCCGAGGTGAGCCGCGAGGACCGTCGCCAGTACGCCTACGAGCTCTCCTCCGCCATCCTCGCCACCGGCGAAGCCCGCCAGCACCTGACGCGCCTCCTGCAGGAGGTCGCGGCCTCCGACGGCTCCTGGCGCGAACCGGCGGCGCTCCGCCTCGTGCGGCTCTTCGCGGAGGAGGACGACTTCGTCACCGCGGAAGAGTACATGCAGCGCGTCACCGACCTCGCCGCCGCCGCCGCGGTCGCGCGGGCCGATGTCCTCGACGACGCCTACGCGCTCGCGACCCTGCTGGAGCCGCGCGATCAGGCCGGCGCGCTCGATCTTTACCGGCGCATCGCGCTTGTCGACGTTGCGTACCGCGATGTCCGCGACCGGCGCAACGCCCTCCAGGCCGGCAGCGGTCCGCAGCGATCCGCCGCCTGGGCGGATACCGAGCAGACCGACCGCCCCGGCTTGCCCGCGACGCAGATGGGGTTCGGCTCCGCGGGCGGGGAGCTTCCCGAAGACGACATGGACGACCTCCTGGCCGGCTTCGGCGACGCCTCGGCCGGGGGTCTGGGCGGCGGGTCCGAGTCGGGCCTCCCGGCTTCGGGGGATCTTCTCGACGATCGCTACCGGATTGAGGATACGCTCGGCGAGGGCGGCATGGGCGCGGTCTACCAGGCCTTCGATACCCGCCTCGAGCGCGCCGTCGCGGTCAAGGTCATCCGCCCCGGCCTGAGCGACGAGATCCTCCGCGCCGGCGAGCGCTTCACCCTCGAGGCCCGCCTCGCCGGCAAGCTCTTCCAGCATCCCGGCGTCGTCACCGTGCTCGACCTCGGCGACGGCCCGCCGCCGTACATCGTCATGGAGTACGTCCAGGGCGACAGCCTGCGCGACCTTTTGCTCGAACGCGAGCTCAGCCCCAACGAGGCGGCGACCGTCCTCTACCAGACCGCCGACACCCTCGCCTACGCCCACGCGGAGGGCATCATCCACCGCGACCTCAAGCCCGCCAACATCATGGTCGAGCCGATGCCGCTGCGCATCCGGGTGGCGGACTTCGGGCTGGCGAAGCTGATGGACGCCGGCAACCGCCTCACGATGAGCGGCGCCATTGTCGGCACGCGGCTCTACATGAGTCCGGAGCAGGTGCAGGGCCACGACCTGGACGGCCGGGCCGACATCTATGCGTGGGGGTGCCTGGCCTACGAGCTCGTCGCCGGGCAGCCGCCGTTCACGCAGGGGGAGCTCTCGTACCAGCACGTTTACGCCAAGCCGCCCGCGCTAACGGACCAGCCGCGCGCGGCCGAGTTCCCGCCCGCGTTCCTGGAACTCGTCATGCAGTGCCTCGCGAAAACGCCCGACGAGCGGCCGGCCGACTTCGAGCACATCAAGGCCGACCTCCGCGGGCAGTTCGCGCACCTGGCCGCGGTCTGACCGACCGGGACGGCTACTGCGGCTCTTCGACGCCCTCCGGCGGCGCACCGGCGTCGGTGGTCTTGCGGAACCACTTCCCGTCCGCGCCGCGCAGCCACGCGCCCTTTTCGGCCTTGCGGAAGTTCCGGAGGCCGTTCAGGCGGCCCACCTTCTCGGGGCTGGTGCCCTCTTTCTTCGCGATGATGGCATAGACGCCCGCGCGGTCGGCATTCTCGGCCTGGACGAGGCCCGTCACCTCGTCGTCGGCGTCGGCGTCCTTCACGACCGCCACCTTCCCGTCGCGCGTTTCGCCGACGGCGCCGTCCCGCTTCAGCTTCAGCAACTTCGGCATGCGTTCCTTGATGGTCTTCGCGTAGTCCTGCAGCGTCTCGTCCGCCACGGCCGCGCCGCCGGCCAGGAGGGCGGCGAAAAGCGCCAGGCAGAGGGTAATGCGTGCGGTACGGAGTCGCGTCGTCATCGTCGGTCTCCCGGTTCGGTCCATGGGGAACGGTCTACTCGCCCGCCTGGTCGGGGGCGTCGGACATGTCGGCCTTCACCTCCTGCTCGATCGAGCCGAAGAAATCCTCCAGTTCGCGCTGGACGCGGAGGTTGATATCCAGCTGGATGTGCGCGTCCACCTCGTGGCGGATGGTGCAGCCGAGGCTGCCCGCCGCAAGGGCGAGGGCGCACAAGAGACAGGCGAGTGGTCGCATGGCGGCTCCCTTCATCGTCAGTGGTTTCGCGTCCGCGGCCCGGCGTCGGGTTACGGGGCGAACACCTTGTCCAGTTCCTTCCCGACCGCGGGGCGGATCTCTTCCTCGGACCGCAGTATAGCACGCCGCAGCACATCGGCAAGCCCCCGCAGGTTGATCTCCAGCGTTGCAATGCGCACGGGGTTCCGCCGTTCCTCCTCTTCGCGGGCCCGCAGATAGAGTTGGGGCACGCTCTCGCCGCCGGTCCGCCGGAAGCGAATGCGGAGCTCGGCAAAGTGATATTCCATCAGGGCCGCGACCAGGATGTCGAGCAGGTTCTCGCGGACGCCGCGGAAGCTCTGGTTCTTGAGCGTCTTGTCCGCGCGCTCCAGTGTCTTGCGCAGTTCGTCGCGCCGTTCGACCCGGAACCACCCTTCCGGCGGGTCGCTCTGGATCACGCCTTCGCCGAAGTCGACCGGCAGGCCGCCTCCCCGTCGCCGGATGCGCACCGGCAGCGTGCCGCTGAGGCGCGCCTCCCCGGCCAGCACGTCGCCGGGCAGGAGCGCAAACACCTCCGACAGCTCGATGTTCTCCAACTCCAGCGGCAGCGTCCAGACCGCCGCGTCCGGCGCCAGGGCGAAGTCTTCGGCACGAAGCGTGCCGCCGCCCCACCCGCACGAGAACGACCGGACCCGCACCGTTCCGTCGGCGTCGAGCGCGAAGACCAGTTCCGCATCGGTCAGGTGCAGCTTGCCGACGTAGATGCGCCCGGCCCGGAGCGTCTGGTCGCCGTCCGTTGCCGGCGGGCGGAGCGCGCGCATCCGGATCGTCGTGTCGATCCCGTACACATTCATGTCCCAGTTCTGCGCGCCGGCCTCCGCATTCGTCGCGGATACCGTGCCGCCTGCCGACAGAACGCCGTCCGACCAGCGCAGATTGCACGTTCCGTCGAGTGCGGCCGCCAGGCGCCAGGCCGCGGTCGAGGCCACCAGGTGCTGTCCCGAGACGGTCGCCTCGATTGTGGCGTCGTTTGGCGTCCCGCTCCCCTTCGCGTCGAGGCGGAGTTGCCCGGCCAGGTCGACGCCGGGGGCATGCCCGAACGGCCGGAGGAGCGCCGCGGCGCGTTCCAGGTCGGTCACCTCCACGCCGACCGCCGCCGCGCCGGGACTGCGGCCCCCGTTGTACCGGGCGTCGGCCGTCAGGTTGAGGACCGGCGCCTCCGCGGGCGCGTTCAGCGAAAGCGTTCCGCTGATGGCGCCGCCGGCCGGGAGGCCGATGGAGGCGGACAGGGCGGCCTGCAGCGTCGTGTCGTCGACGCCCTGCATCTCGAGCCGGGTCTGCTTCAGGTCGATGCGTCGGGCGGGCGGTTCGGTCGACGCGTCCGCATCCGTTTGCAGGAGCGGCGTCAGCGGACCGGGGTCGGGCCAGCCGTCGGGGCCGATGCGGAGCGAAAGCGTGGTGTCGTCCAGCACGAGTTCAGTCAGCGGTTCTCCGCGCAGCAGGCCGACGGGATCAAAGTGTGCCGTAAAGCGTTCGGTCCGGTGCCGTTCGGTGGCGTCGAGGCGAAGGTCCCGCAGGACCAGGCGATCGGGGCGGATGGCCTCGAAGCGGAACCGCGCGTCGGGGAGTCCGGCGTCGGCAAAGCGGCGTTGCACCGCCCGCGTAACCAGCGAGGGAAGGAGGAGCGCCAGGACGGCCGTCACGACCGCCGCGACGGCGGCGAGGGCCAGCAACCCTTTCCAGCGCAGGAGGCGACGTGCCATGAGCCCGGTTCACTCCAGTTCGGCGGCGACGTAGCGTTCGAACGACTGCAGGTAGGCGCTGGCGACGTGGTGCCGGCGCTCGGCAATGCGCAACAGTCTCCGGCCCGTTTCGCCGAAGAGCAGGTCGGGATGGCGGCCTTCGCGGCAGAGCAGCAGGATCCGGACGATGAGATCCAGGGCTTCGTCCCGCAGGTCCCCAAGGCGGTTGCAGCTCACGAGTGCCCGGAAGCGGTTCCGCCGGCCCTGCGTGAACGCAAACCCCCGCGCCTCGGCCTCCCGCAGGCCACC
>CAZKKD010000073.1:0-12926 GCA_964553265.1 uncultured Planctomycetales bacterium
CCCGCGGACCAGGGGCCGAACGCGTGGGGCGCGCCCGCAAGCCGGGACCGAAACGGCAGCACCGGGAAGCGGAGAAGGAGACCCGCGTCGGCGAGGGGAGGCGGCCGGACCAGCAGGATGCCGAGCGGGGCGGCGGCGAGGGCATTGAGGAGATCGCTCCGGCGCGCGACCAGGAAGCCGCCGAGGTAGAGGATCGCCATCACCCCGGCCCGGACCGCGCTCGGCCGGCCGCCGGTGAGGCCGAGGTAGAGCAGGCAGACCGCGATGCCGGCCAGCGCCGCGCCGCGCGGCCCCGCCCGCAGCCGCCGCGCCAGGAACCACGCCAGCCCCGTCACCAGCCCGACGTGGAGCCCGCTGACCGCCAGCAGGTGCCCGGTGCCGGTGCGGCGGAACGGGGTGCGGAGCTCCGGCGAAACGCCTTCGCGGTACCCCAGCAGCACCGCCGCCAGTACGTTGCTTGCCGGTGCGTTGTAGGCCGCGAAGACGGCCCGCACCAGCACCCGCCGCAAATCGAACAGAAGCGCTCCCGGGCCGCCGCTGTCCGCCGGCCCTTGCGGGCGGACCGCCGCCGCCCCGCCGCTGCCGACCAGGCGTTCCCGCGCGTGGTAGTCGGCCACCGAAAACGCGCCCGGCGTCGCCGACGGCCGCAGCCGTCCGGGCCGCACCACGGCCGAAACCACCTGTCCCGGCCGCCAGTGCGCGGGGTCGTCGGCCTCGTCCGTATCGACATAGAGACGCACCCTCGCGCCCGCCAGCGGATCCGGCGGGCCGACCGCGCTCTCCTCATCCGCTTGCGGCGCATCTTCTCCGGAAGCGGTATCGGTCTGCGGTGCGGGCTGCGGCGGATTGGCGGATTGCGCCCGGCGGCTCGCCTCCTGTGGAGGCGTTGCGGTGGCGGGGAGGTCCGGGGGCTCCCCGGGCGGCGCCGGCAGAAGCACGGCGTCGAAGGCGAGCCGGTCGGCCCGTGGCGCGCCGGGGGGGGGTTGCAGAAGGAGCGGCGGTTCGACCAGCCGCAGCCGCGCCCGGCCGCCCTCCCACGCCGACCAGGCCGCGGCCAGCCGGGCGCGCCGGGCGTTCAGCAGCTCCGCCCGCCCGCCGGCGATGCCGGCGACCAGGAGTGCGGTCAGAAGGATGCCGGCGTCGATGGTTTGTCCGCGCCGCCACAGGACGATGGCGCCCGCCAGCACCGGCAGCGCCAGTCCCGTTGCCGCCGCCGCCGGCAGGCCGGCGCGGTGGATGAGGATACCCGCGACCGCGCCGATGGCCAGCGCCAGGAGCGGGCGCTCTCTCACGACAGCGTTTCCGGGTCGCCCACCGGCCCCTCGTAGTAGCGCCCCACCGGCCGCATCGGCTCGGACGGTCCGCCGGCGCCGGGCTTGCCCTCCTCGTTGTTGCGGAAGATGCGGGTGGAGGGGTAGGCGAAGTCGATGGCGCTCTCCTGCCCGAAGTCGCGCAGGATGCCCTCCCAGATGCGGTGGGCGGTCGCGCGCCGCTCGCGCACGGGGCTGAGGTAGCGCAGCGTCAGCGCCACGCCGTTGTCCACCACCGAGGTGTAGACGATGGGCCGCAGGTGCTCGTAGTGGATCGCGTACTGCCCCTGCATGATGGTGATCTGCCGGCGGACCTCTTCTTCGAGCTTGTCCGCCTCCTCGTCGGCCTGCCGGACGATGATCTCCTTGGCGCGTTCCCAGTCGCTTTCGAAGGTGACGATGATGATCAGTTCGTTCCAGATGAAGGGAAAGCCCTTGGTGTAGTTGCTCACCGTGCCGCGGTAGAGTTGGCTGTTGGGGACGTTGATGATGCGCCCGGTCGACTGGTCGGCGCGGACCCAGTTGCCGACCTCCAGGAGCGAGGTCTGGATGACGCGGATGTCGATGACGTCGCCGACCTGGCCGTTGATCTCGATCCGGTCGCCGATGTCATACGGCTTCTGGAGCATCAGGAGGCCCCACCCCGCCACGCAGAGCAGCATCTCCTGCAGCGAGAGCGCCAGGCCTGCGCCGAAGATGCCCAGCGAGACGCCCAACTCCCTCCCCTCGGTCCAGATGATGAACGCCAGCAGCGCAAAGAGCACCGCGCCCACGCGGCTGATGGTCCGACGCAACTTGTGCCGGACGTCGATGCTGTCAATGCCCTTCAGCAGGTGATGCTGTGCGACATGGACGAGGAGGTAGACCGCCATCGCCGTCACCAGCGTCCAGAGCAGCTTGCCATACGAGCTTTGGTGCTGCCCGTCGTCGGAACCGCGCAGCCACTTATGGATTTCGTTGAGAACGGTTGCCTCGCTCCGCCAGATCTGCAGGAGCGCCACCGCCGCGATGAGCACGATCGCCCCCGCCACCACCCGGTTGCGGAAGCGCCGCGTGCGGGGCGACGGCGTCGGCGGCAGCACCCGCCGCTGGAAGTAGACGTGCAGCCCCATCGCCAGCCCGAGCGTCGCCAGCGAGAGCAGCACCTCGTCGAGGAGGGGCCAGGCCAGCACCGTGTCAATCATGGTGGATTCCTCCCCCGCCCAGCCAGCCGCGCCGGCGGAAATAGATCAGCATCCCCCCCGCCACCGTCGCCATCAGGCCGAGGCAGACGAAATAGCCGTAGCGGAAACCGAGCTCCGGCATGTACTCGAAGTTCATCCCGTACACCCCCGCGATGAAACCGAGCGGGATAAAGATGGTGGCGATGAGCGTCAGGACCTTCATCACCTCGTTCATCCGGTGGCTGAGCGTCGAGAGATGCACCTCCGCCAGTCCGGCCAGCATCTCGCGGTAGCTCTCCACCGTGTCGATGATCTGCACGGTGTGATCGTGCAGGTCGCGGATGTAGTTCTGCGTCTCGGTAAAGACGCGTTCCGGGTCGGTCCGCAACAGGGCGTCGATCACATCCCGCAGCGGCCAGACCGCCTTGCGCAGGAAGATCATCTCCCGGCGGAGGTGGTAGAGGTCTTCCAGGATGCCCGGGCGCGTCCGCCCCATCGCTTCCTCTTCCGCCGTTTCGATGTGTGTGCCGAGCGTTTCGAGGATGAGGAAGTAGTTGTCCACCACCGCGTCCATGAGCGCGTAGGCGAGGTAGTCGGCCCCCGCGCGGCGGACCCGACCCCGGCCGGTGCGGATGCGGTCGCGCACGTTGTCGAAGACGTCCCCCGCCCGCTCCTGGAAGCTGATCACCAGCCCCGGGCGGACGTAGATGCTCACCTGCTCACTGGCCAGCTCCCGTTTCGTCTCGTCGAAGGACAGCATCTTCAACTGGATGAAGACGCTGTCGGCATGCTCTTCGGCCTTGGGCCGGCCGCCGATCTCCAGCACGTCCTCCTGGATGAGCGGGTGAATGCCGAAGATCTCGCCGATGCGGTGGATCTGGTCCGCATCGTGCACGCCGTCGACGTTGAGCCAGACGACGGCGCCGTCTTCCCGCCGGTCAAGATCGCCCGGCTCCACGGTCTCGTCGTCGCGGAGGCAGCGGTCGGCGTCGAACTCGAACGCCCGGATGCGCGTCGGTGCGTCGGGCGCGGCGCCGGAACGCTCGGCCGCCACCATGGTCCCGGGCGCCTGGCCGATGGCCTTGCGCCGGATCTTCAGAAAGCGCGGCATGCCGTCGATCCTTCCCCTTCGCCTGCGCGCCGCCGTGCCCGGTCGCGGTCGTGGTCAGAGCGTGGCCATGTCGACGTTGTTGAAGCGGCGGTCGTAAAAGTGGTTGTAGTGCACCTTGCGTTCCAGCGCATCGACGATGGTGGGGGTGAAGTTGATCCCCTCCATCTTCCGCGCACTGCCGAGCCCGCCGGGGCTGAAGACATTGATCTCCATCAGCTTGTCGCCGACGATGTCGAGCCCGACCAGGAACATCCCGTCCTGCACGAGGCGCGGCCGGACGATCTCGGCGATGTGCAGCTCGCGCGGGCCGATTTCCGCCGGGGCCAGCGTGCCGCCGGCGTGGATGTTGCTGCGGATGTCCCCGCCCTGGCGCACGCGGCGGAACGCGGCGTAGCGTCCCTTGAAGCGCAGCGGCTGGCCGTTCATCATGAAGAGGCGCTTGTCGCCCTCCTCCGCCTCGGGGAGGTACTCCTGCGCGATGACGTAGCCGTCCCGGCTCACCGCGTCGATCATCTGGTTGAGGTTCGCCACGTCCCCCTCGCGCACGAGAAAGACGTTCTCCCCGCCGCTGCCCTGGAGCGGCTTGAGGACGATGCGCCCCTGCTCGGCGGCGAAGGCGCGGATCTCCTCGCGGTCGCGCGTGATGAGGGTCTTGGGTCGCACCTCGTCGGGGAAGAGCTGGAAGTACATCTTGTTCGCCGCGCGGGCGAGGCCGTCCGGATCGTTGAGGACCACCACCCCGTGCCGGAGCGCATGCCGGCCGAACATGATGCCGGCCTGCTGCGCCCAGGGGGCCTTGTCCTCGGCCGGGTTGTTGCGCAGGACCAGCACGTCGAGGTCGTCGACGGTGATGCGCTCGCAGACCGCGCGGCGCGACTGCACGTCCCCGAGGTAGCTCTCGGTCTGCTTGTACTTCGGTTTCGGGCCGCGCCGGGCGCGGGCGCGGACATGCTCGTCCGCGTCGAGGGCGAAGTCGCCCACCCCCAGGAACCACGCTTCGTGCCCCCGGTTGTGAACGGTCATCGCAAGGCGCACCGTGGTGTAGCCCGCCTCTTCGGTTCGAATGTTGTTGACGACAAAGCCGATGCGCATGCCGGCCGGTTCCTTCCTGATCCGCGGGCGCCGGGTCGGGGCGGCGGGCGACGGAGCGCCGTCGGCCGAACCATCCGCTTGCCCCGCGGCGCCCGATGCGGTAGGAATGCCAGTATAACCCTGTCGTCGGAGGATCACAAGGGGATGGCGAAGAACGTCCGTGCGGCCGACCCGTTCGCGGTGGAGATCCAGCGTCTCGTCCGGACGGTGCGCCGGCGCCTGGCCGAGGGGGGAGCGGTCCACGCCGCGGTGCCGGGCGGGGGGCGGCTCTACCTCCGCGCGGCGCTGCCGCTCCTCTGTGTCTACCGGGCGCCGCCGGGACGCCCCGACGCCGGCACCGACGATCTGGCCACCGGGGTGCCGGCGTACCTGCACGTCCCGGCCGAACTGCCCGATGAGCGCCTGGCCCGCCTGGTCCGGGCGATTGCCGGCGTGCTGCGCGACGAGGCGGGCGGACTCCTGCTGGTGGAGATCCGCAGCGCCCCGGCGGCCCCCGACGCACCGCTCTTCCGCCTGCGCGCCCCGCGCGAACCGACGCTCGACCCCATCCTGATGGATGTCGAGGGCTCGCTGCGCCGGTTCCGGGACGACGGCCTCCCGGCCGCGGTGGAAACCGACCGCGGGCGGCTCTGGCCGTCGGGGGGGCGGCCGGCGCTGCTCTCCCGGGCCGAACGGCGGCGGCTCGGGTGCATGGCGCTCATGCTGACGGTGGCGGCGGTCTACCAGCGCGACGGCGGCGCCGCGGTCGACCGGGCCGCACAGCGGCGCATCCGCCGGGCGGTGGGCCGTGCCTTGCGGGAGGGGTTCTACCGCTACTCCCTCGGCCTGGCGGGGGTGCCGGCGGGGCGCTACCTCGCGCTCGGGCGGCAGTCGTTTGTCCAGGGGGTGCAGCGCGTCGACCGGCGGCTTGCGGAGGCGGCCGCGACGTTTGACTTCCTCCCCCTCGTCACCCCGATCCAGACCGAGCGCGCCTGGCGCAGCTTCGTGGCGCGACGGTACGACCGTCCGCCCGTCTTCCGCTACCGGGCGCTGGCGTTCGATCCCGATCTCGTCAAGCGCCGTCTCTATGCGCTGCGCGTCGAACGGATCGAGGAGCCGATTCTCGCCCACCTCTACCGCGAGAAGCGCGACGAACTGGCCCGCCGGCTCACCATGCTGGCCGCGCGCGGTTCGCCCGCCTTTCTCCATGACGGGCTGGCCCTGTACGGTGCGCCGGATGCCGCGCTCGTCCGTCGCGCGCGGCGGCTCCTGGCCGAGATCCGTCCCGAGGACGGCCGGTCGCGGGGCCGCGGTGCGCTCCGGGCCGATGCCGTTGTGCATGCGGCGCGCGATGCGGTGGAGGCCTACCGCGAAGCGGATCCGAACTTCGCCGCCACCGTCCGCATCGACCCGGGCCTCGGCAGTGGGGTGCTGGTGACGCGCAACGTCCTCAATGTCGGCCCCGACGCGCGGGTCGAACGGCGCCGCCTGCCGGCGCTTCTGCACCACGAGGTCGGCACCCACCTGGTGACCTACCACAACGCGATCCGTCAGCCGCTGCGCATCTTCGCCCTCGGCCTCGCCGGCTACGACGAGCTGCAGGAAGGCATGGCGGTGCTGGGCGAGTGGCTGGGCGGACGGGTGACGCGGGGGCGGCTGCGGCAGCTTGCCGGGCGCGTGGTGGCGGTGCGGAGCGTCATCGACGGGGCCGACTTCGTCGAAACCTTCCGGCTCCTGCGCGACGAGCACGGCTTTGCGCCGCACGGGGCGTTCGTCACCGCGATGCGGGCCCACCGCGGCGGCGGCCTGGCAAAGGACGCGGTCTACCTGCGCGGCCTCCTGCGGGTGCTGGACTACATCGCGGGGGGACAGCCGCTGGAGCCGCTCTTCGTCGGCAAGATCGCGGTCGAGCACATTCCGCTCGTGCGCGAACTGCAGCGGCGGGGCCTCATCTATCCCCCGGCGGTGCTGCCCGCTTATCTCACCGACCCGGACGCGCAGGCGCGGCTGGCGCTCCTGCGCGAACGCCGCCCCCGGCTTGCGGCACTGCCGACGCTCGGCCGCGGCCCCTCGTCGTCGCCCCCCCGTCCGAAACGATAGCCGGCGCGGAACCGCGCCCCCTGTCCGGCGAACGGCGGGTGCGCCTGTCCTGCGGGAGGAGGAAGCGGACCCGGCTGGCGCGGGGATCCGTTGCGATCGAATCAGTTCTCCGGTGCGGCCGCGTTGTCGCCGTCGGGAGCGAGGGCGCGCGCTACCGCTTCGATGAGGTCCTGCTGCAGAAACGGCTTCTGCAGATACCCCGCCGCCCCCGCGTCCAGAAGCCCCTGCGCTTCGCCCTCCAGGCTGTATCCGCTTGCCAGCAGGACGGGGATGTCCGGATCGATGGCGCGCAAGGCGTGGAAGGTGGCCCGGCCGCCGAGATGCGGCATGATCATGTCGATGATGACCAGGTCCACCGCTTCGGTGTGATCGCGGAAGTAGGCGATCCCCGCCTCGCCGTCTTCGCGGGTCACCACCCGGTGCCCCCGCGGGGTGAGGATGTCGGTCGCCAGGCGGCGGAAGACCTCCTCGTCGTCGATGACCAGGATGTTGCCGGGCCGCTCTGCCACGGCCGTCGCGGCGGGGAGGCAATCGCTCTTGCGCCGTTCCCGCGCACCGGCCAGGGGCAGGTAGACGTGGAAGGTGGCGCCCGCGCCCGGCGCACTCTCCACGCGGATGGCGCCGTCGTGCTGCTCGATGGTGCCGTAGCTCGCGGCCAGCCCCATGCCGGTGCCCTTGCCCGTCTCCTTCGTGGTGAAGAAGGGCTCGAAGATGTGCGCCTGCGTCTGTGCGTCCATGCCGCAGCCGGTGTCGATGACCGAAATGCGGACGTACGGCCCCGGCAGGAGGTCGCCGGCTGCGCAGAGCTCGTCTTCGGCGCGGAGCTCCAGGCGGCTTGTCGCGAAGGTGAGGGTGCCGCCGTCGGGCATGGCGTCGCGGGCGTTCAGCGCCAGGTTGAGGACCATGTTCTGCAGGCGGCTCGGATCGCCCATCGCCCACGGTGCGTCGGCGGCAAAGGCGCACCGGATCTCCACCCGCGGATCGATGCTTCGCTCCAGGACGGCGATGCACTCGCGGATCGTCTCGTGCAGGTGCACCGGGCTTGAGCGCACCTGCCCCTGCCGGGCAAAGGAGAGGAGCTGCCGGGTCAGGTCGCTCGCCCGGCGCGCACCCATCAGGATGTGCTCGGCAAAGCCGCGCTGGCGCTC
This sequence comes from uncultured Planctomycetales bacterium, assembly GCA_964553265.1. Lineage (GTDB taxonomy): Bacteria > Planctomycetota > SZUA-567 > SZUA-567 > JAFGNG01 > CAZKKD01. The sequence continues at coordinate 7,904 of CAZKKD010000073.1, forward strand.
GTCCTCCAGGCGCCGGGCCAGCAGCTCCGCGTAGCCCAGGATGCCGGCAAGCTGGTTGTTGAAGTCGTGCGCCACCCCGCCGGCGAGCTGCCCGATGGCCTGCAGCTTCTCGGCCTGCCGCAGGCGGGTTTCCAGTTCGCGGCGCTCGGTGACGTTGCGGGCGATGCCGGCCAGCCCGCAGACCCCGCCGTCGGCTCCGAACACCGGCGTCTTGTGAATATGGAAGACGAGTGAAACGCCACCGACCTCGCGAACGGTTTCTTCCTCCAGATGTTCGCCGGCGAGGACGTGCTGATCGCTTGTCCGGATCCGTTCGGCCGTTTCCACGTCGAAGAGATCCTCGTCGATTCGGCCCGTGATCTCGCTGGCCGGCCGGTCGAAGAGCCGTTCGACCGCGGGGTTCACCTGCACGTAGCGCAGGTCCCGGTCCTTGAGGAAGATGCAGTCCTCCGACGAGTCAAAGATGCTGCGGAACCGCTCCTCGCTCTCCTGCAGCGCGATCTCCGCGTGCTTGCGCACGGTGATGTCGCGGAGGATCTCCACCAGGCGCACCACCCGGCCCGTCTCGTCCCGCACCGGGATGCTCCGGGCCTCGAGATAGGTATCCTGTTCGGGGAGGTGCTTTTCGGCTACCTCCACGCGGCCGCTTTCCCGGGCGCGGCTGGTGGCGCAGACTTCGCACGGCGTGGATTGCCCGATGAGTTCGTAGCATTTCCGGCCGTTCGCTTCTTCGGGCGAGAGCCCCAGAAAGCGGTAGCCCGCCTCGTTGTAGAAAAGGACGGTATGGTCCGGCTCCTGCAGGGCCACGATGTCCGGCAGGCCGTCGATGAGCGTGCGAAGCAGGGTTGTCTGTGTCCGCGCGGCCGCTTCGCTCTCCTGCAGGGCGGCGGCGGCGCGCTTGCGCACGGTAATGTCGCGGCTGATCCAGAGCACCGCCGCATCCCCGTCCACCGGTTCGCGGAGACGGGTGACCCGCGCCTCGAAGATGCGCTCTTCCCCGCCGATGGGCCGCGTATATTCCAGCCGCTGTGGCGCCCCCGTCTCCAGCGCGCGGCGGATGGAGTCGGCTGCAGATGCGGCGGTGTCGGGCGGCAGCGTATCGCGGACAGTCTTACCGACCACTTCCTCGCGCTGCGCCGTTGCCCGCCCGCTGTCGCCCAGCACCTCCCGGTAGCGGCCTTCGGCGTCGAGAACGAAGACGAGGTCCGGAAACGCATTCGCCAGGACGGCCAGCCGCTCGGTTTCGCGGCGGTTCGCTTCGGCCATTGCCTGGCTCTGTTCGTGCGCGTCCAGGTGGTGGAGGGCGTAGGCGATGTCGGCGGCCAGCTCGCGGAAGAGCGCCTGCGCCTCCTCGTCGCGGACCAGGTCGCAGGGGGCGGAAACGGTCAGGCAGCCGCGCAACTCCCCGTCGTGCAGCAGGGGGGCGTTCATGCCGCAGCGGTCGGCGTATCGGGCGACGAGCGGACAGTCCGGACAGTCCCGCAGAGGCGCCACCACGCTCCGCGCGGCCGGATCCAGCACGCACGGCGGGGGCCGGTCGCTCGCGAGGGCCGCGGCCAGCGTTTCGTGTTCGCGTGGCGTCAGGCCCGCCTGGACAAAGCCGTCGCAGCGGCCCGCGTCGTCGACCGTCGCGATCCAGGCATTGAAGTGCCCGCAGATGTCCACCAGGACATCGCACGCCCCCTGCAACAGGGCCTCGCGATGATCGGTGCGGACGATCAGCCGGTTGACCCGGCGGACAGCGTCCAGCATTCGCCGGACACGTTCCAGCGATTCCCCGACCGGCGGGGCGGCATCGTCTCCCATGGGGTGTCCTCCGACTGCCCCCTCACCCCCGGTGTCGCCGGTGCCCGAACGGGGAACAGGCTCGGTTCCACCCGTCCGGCGCACACCCGGATCAGCAGCAAGTGCAGAAAGCCACTCCAGATAGCAATCTACTCCATGCCGGTGTGCTTCGCAATTGCGCCAACCCGTTTTCCCGCAACAACCTACCGGGCGGGCCCCGCCTGCGCAAGCACAAAAGACGAACAATGCTACAAAGCGGACAAAGGGGACAGCCGGTGCGTTCTCTCCCGGACGGCTTCTCCGGGGGCAATTAAAAAACCGCATGCGCCCGAAGAGGTTGCAGGCGCATGCGGCGACAGGACCCATCAGATTCGATGAAAGCGTGGCCCGTTTGTCTCGTATCGTACCGCGTTGATCACATCTTTCCGTTGCCGGGTGCCCGGCGGACCCAGACGCGCATCTCGCCGGGTTTCCGGTTGGCCCAGAGTGCGTAGGGGATGGCGGTGAGGCGGCACGGTTCCGGTGCGGGCACGGCGTCGACGGAGCGATAGAGATCCCGTCCCCACGCGGCCGCCGGTTCGCGCAGTCCCTCGGCGGAAAGGACGGTGCATCCGCCCAGGAGGCGCGGACGGTGCTCGGCCGTCACCGCGGCGCGATCGGGCAGGAGGACGGCGGCCAGGTCCGGACCGTTGTCGGCCTCCTCGAAGCAGTAGACCACCGGCCCCCGCTGCAGCGCCACCTGCCCTGCGGGCTGGCGGGCGCGGGGGTGGGCCACGATGCGCTCCGGCGGCATCGGCAGCGTCAGCGTCACCGTGTCGCCGGCCGATCACGTCCGCTGGAGGCGGGCGTAGCCCCTGGTGCAGATGTCGTCGACGGCGACCGCTTCGCCGTTGACGTCGAGGGTCGCGCCGCGGCACCAGCCCGGGATGCGCAGCGCCAGCGTCCAGGCCGCAGCGGCGTCCGCGTCGATCCGCAGCCGGATGCGTTCGTCCCAGGGGTAGTCGGTCTCCTGCGTCACGGTGATGCCGTGCCCGCCGACCTCGGCCGTCATGCGGCCTGCGGCGTAATGGTGGACGTAGAGCTCCTTCCCCCGGGCGCCGTACAGGTAAGAGGGCAGGCTGGCAAGGAGGCGCGCGATGTTGGGCGGACAGCACGCGCAGCCGAACCAGGCGCTGCGGCGGTAGTGCACCGTGTCGGGGTTCGGCGGCAGGGTCTCCGACAGGTGCGGCGAAACGAACGGGTGCGCCGCCAGCGGGTTGGCATAAAAGAACGACACCCCGTCCAGCCCGATGCCCGCCAGGACCCCGTTGTAGAGCGCGCGCTCGGCCACGTCGGCGTAGCGCCCGTCGCGTTCGATGCCCAGCATCCGCTGCGCGAAGAAGACGAGCGCAATGGCGGCGCAGGTCTCCAGGTAGGCGGTCTCGTCCGGCAGGTCCCAGTCGAAGGTGAAGCCCTCGTTGCGCCGCGAGGGGCCGATCCCGCCGGTCAGGTGCATCCGCCGCTCCACCAGCCGGTTCCAGATCCGCCGGCAGGCCGCGAGCAGCGTCCGGTCGCCGGTCTCGGCGGCCACGTCGGCCCGATCATCTGATCGAGCTCTTCCGGCGGTTCCTGGACGATCAGGAGCGGGGCGAGCTCCACGCGCCGGCGGGGGCGCTCCTCCTGGGGCGGATCCTGGCGGAGGCGGCCGACCCGCGCCCGCCGGCGCCCGCCGGCGGGGCCGACGACCTCGCCGCGCGGCGGCGCGGTATGTCCGCGTGCACTATGCCGAGCCGATCAGCACCGTCGACGTGGCCGCGGCGCTCGACTGCAACCCCGACCACCTTGGCCGGGTCTTCCGGCGGGCGGAGGGGCGGACGGTGGTGGAGGCGATCCACGCCCACCGGATCGCGCAGGCGCGGCGGATGCTCCTCGACGGCGGCGCCACCGTCGATGCGGTCGCCCGCGCGTGCGGCTATCCGGACCCGGGCTACTTCCGCCGCGTCTTTCGCCGGTGCGAAGGCCTCAGCCCCGGCCGGTACCGCCGCCTCTACGCCCGCGTCCACGTCAACGCCGAGTAGCCGCGCCCGTTGCGGGCCGGGCGGTTCGGCGGATGGAGACGTCGGCAAATCTTCGGTAGAGAAGGACAAGGGAATTCCAGGGCGAACAGGAAAGGGCGCGTCCGGAAACGCTGCCTGCACCGGACCGCCACATTTGCGGAGCGCTGCCAATTCCGTTGCTGCGCGCGCGGTTGCTCTGTTGCGCTTTTTCCTCCGTCCGGGTACAAGTGCAGACACCGACAGGAACCACTGCGGACGCACGCGGCCGATGGCAGGCCGCCGTCCGCGCAAGCCCCGAGGATGCCGACCATGTGGATGCTTCGCGAACCGCTGTACCGATCGATCCGGGACCGCATCCGCGCCGACGAAGCGGCGGTGCGCCCGGCCGCCGCCGCGCTCCGTGCTGACGCCGCCGCCCTGGTCCACGACCCCGGCCCGGCGGTGACGGACAAGACCTTCACCCCGCACTCGCCCACCCGCGACCCGCACGCCTACGTGAGCGTGGCCACCTACTACTGGCCGAACCCCGACACTCCGGACGGGCTGCCGTACGTCCCCCGGGACGGGCGCCTCAGCCCCGACGTCCACCGGTACGACCGCCCGCGCTGGGACCGGGCGGCCGGCGAGATGGTGACGCTCGTCAAGGCAGCCTGGTTCCTGGACGGGGCCGACTTCGCCCGGGCGGCGGCGGCGCGGGTGCGGCGCTGGTTCCTCGATCCGGAGACGCGGATGGACGCGCACCTGGAGCACTCGCAGTTCGTGCCCGGCGAATCCACGGGCAGGGCCTTCGGCATCATCGAGTTCGCGCTTCACCTGCCCGTGGTGCTGGACCACGTGCGCCTGCTGGCCGGGCTGGAGGCCTCCCCGTGGACGGCCGACGACGACCGGGCGCTCCGGGACTGGTGCGCCGCGTTCGCGACCTGGCTGGCGGAGTCGGACTTCGGCCGGGTCGAGCGCGCCGCGGCCAACAACCACGGCACCTACTATGATCGGCTGGCCGCACATCTCGCGCTCGTCCTGGACCGGCCCGACGCGGCGCGCGCCACGCTGGCCGACACGCGCGCACGCATCGGCGCGCAGATCGAGCCCGACGGATCGCAGCCGCACGAACTGGGCCGCACCTGCAGCTTCAGCTACGCGCTCATGAATGCCCGCGGCTTCGTCGAGCTCGCCCGGATGGGCCGGACGCTCGGCGTCGACCT
>CAZKKD010000074.1:0-5178 GCA_964553265.1 uncultured Planctomycetales bacterium
GCCGCCGGGGTCCTTGGCCATGAGCCGCATGATGAACTCGGCCAGCGGGCGCGGAAGATCCGGGTTGAAGCGGTTCGGATCCGGCGTCGGGAGCTCCAGCTTCTGCCGGATGATCTCGCGCGAGCGGCTGCCCTTGAAGGCGGGCTTGCCGGTGGCCATGTGGAAGAGGGTCGCGCCCAGCGAATAGAGATCGCTGCGCACATCCGGCGCCTGCCGGCGGAGCACCTCGGGGGCCCTGTACTGCGGGGTGCCGACGATGCGCTCCTCGCCTTCGCCGGCGGTCTCGGTCTCGTCCTTGCCGAACTGCATGGTGCGGGCGAGGCCGAGGTCGGCCACCTTCACGGCGCCGTCCTCGGTGAGCATCAGGTTGAGGGGCTTGATGTCCTGGTGGAGAATGTCGAGCCCGTGGGCGTGCTCCAGGCCGCGGGCGGTCTGGATGGCGATCTCGAGGCACTCGTCCGGCGGCAGCGCGCCCTCGCGGCGGATGCGGTCGTGCACCGACTCGCCGCGGACCAGCTCCATGCTGAAGAAGGAATGCCCCTCCGCCTGGCCGAAGTCGTGCACGCCGATGACGTTGGGATGGTTGAGCCGGCCGGCGAGCTTGGCCTCGGACTCGAACTGCTTGACGAAGTCGGCATCGTCGCTGAGGCGTTCGCTCAGCACCTTGACCGCCACCTCGCGCTCCATCGCACGCTGCCAGGCGAGGTAGACCGCGCCCATGCCGCCGACGCCGATCTTTTCGCGGATCTCGTAGCCGCGGAGGTTCTTGCCGACGAGGGGGTCGTCGCTCATCTCGTCGAAGGTGAACTCGCTCTCGCCGATGCGGATGACGTCGCCCTGGCGCAGCACCTGCCGCTTGATCTTGCTGCCGTTGACGCGGGTGCCGTTGGAGCTGTCGAGGTCTTCGACCACGTACTGTCCGCCGTCCTGCAGTACGCGGGCGTGCTGGCGCGAGGCCACGCCGCCGGGGATCTGGATGGTGTTCTTGCTGGACCGGCCGAGGGTGACGGTCTCGGAGAGATCGTAGACCGCCCCTTCGCCTTCGTCGCTCTTCGCCACGAGTCGTGCCATGGTCTGGTTGTCTCCCGTGTCATCGGTGAGGGGGACCCGCCGCACGTCCGGCGCACGAGGATCCGTTTCCCAACGCTACAGTGTCCCGTCCGGCGACAAATGTGTCAAGGCGAAAGGGGCCGACCCGCCCGGCGCAGAAGCTCCAACCACCGTCCACGAAAGCAATTGCGGCCACCGGGAAGCACCGGGGCCGACGCCGGGCGTCAACCGTTGTCCGCATCCCCCCCGCCGTCCGCTTCCGCTTCGGGCGGAGCGAGCGGCCGGATCGGCACGGTGCGGACCATCTTGCTCGACGCGTCGGGCACGAGCGACACCGGCCCGCGGACGGGGTCGCGCACCTGGAGCATGGCCGCGCCGAGCTGCACGGCCGTCCCGGCCTGGACGCGCCGCTCCGCGTTGACCTGCGGGACGGCGTCGGGCACGCGCTGCCGGGCGAGGGCGTCCAGTTCGGCGCGCAGATCCTTCTGCTCCTGGTTGCGTTCGCGCAACTCGGCAAGGGCGTCCTTCAAGAGCTCCCGCCGCTCCGGCGCAAGGCGCTGCACCCGGCGGCGCGCCCCGCCGAACGGCTCCAGCAGTCCGCCGAGGGTGAGCGCGTCCTCTTCGACGACGGCGAGTCGACGGCCGATCCGCTCCATGCGCTCCTCGGATTTCCAGTCGAGCCCGGCGGCCACGCGGGTGACCACGCCGAGATCCGACCCGATCCGACCCGCCGCCACGCCCCGCAGCGCCGTCACCGAGCCGCCGACGATGGCGCCGGTCGGGATGCGCACCGCACCGTGGGTGGAGACGATGGCGTTGACAATCTCGTTCTCGACGACGAGGTCGTCCTCGGCCTCGACCTGGGTCTCGGTGAGGTACCGGGCGGCGACGCCGGCGGTCTCGGAGACGACGCGCCCCTCGCCCTTGCCGTTCATCCCCCCGCGGATCGCCACCGGCCCGCGCGACCAGATCTGGCACGCCCCGGCGATGCCCTCGACGGTGACGCTCTTGCGGCCGCGGACGGTGAACTCGTCGAGGACATTGCCGTGGACGACGACGTGGCCGACGAAATCGATGTCCCCGACGGTGAGATCGACGTTCCCCTCGATCTCGTAGCGGTCGGTGACCGAGACGGTGCGCTTTTCGTAGACGACGCGGCCGTCGGTTTCAGCCACGCAGTTTCCCGTTTCCTCGTCGATCCGCACGTGCCGGCCGAGGTGCACGGTGAAGCTCTTCCCCGGCGCGGCGGCGAGGACCTTGCCGAAGACATCGACCCCCGCCTCGCCCGCTTCGGGCGGACGGACGATGGCGATGACGTCGCCCTGGCGGGCATTCTCGATGCGATTGGTCTGGCGGTAGTCGATGCGCCCGGCCGTGTCGGTCTGGTAGCGGGCCACCTCGCTGGACGGGGCGACGAGAAAGTCGATGCCGCCGTCCGCGCCGATCCGCGGCGGACGCCCCCGCGCCACCTGCCACGGCCCCACCCGCCCCTGCCCCCGGCCGAGCAGATCGGCGATGAGGGCGAGGGCGTCGTCGTCAATCCCCTCGATCACGCCGGCGCGGTCGGTGAGGATCTCGTGCAGCTCTTCCGGCGTGGGGCGCCCTTCCGCACGCAGCACGCGCACCTCAAGGAAAGCCCGCAGGCCGGTCGGCATCACCGAGACGCGGAGTTCGCGAACGTCGTCGCGCTGTTCGAAGAGGACATTGAGCTGGCGGCTCTGGGCGCTGGGGCCGCGGAAGAAGACCGACCCCTCGCGCGTTTCCGGAATGGCGCGGCTCGCGGGATCGAACATGGCGCCCTCCGACAGTCCCTGCCGCTTGCGAAACCGCTCAGGCGCCCGGCTGGCCCAGGCGCGCGGCGTGGGGGGCGATCTCCTCGTCCTCGAACTTGCGGAAGAGGATGGACGGTTCGCCAACCGCATGCCCCGTCTCCAGGCGTGCCGGCGCATCCCAGTCGCCGGCTTTGAGCGGCGGCAGGTTGAGCATGTGGCGCAGGCGTCCGGACGAAAACGGCAGGAACGGCGCCATCAGGATGCTGAGAGCCTCCACCACCCGCAGCCCGACGTAAACGGTCATGGCGCAGCGATCGGGGTCGGACTTGCGCGTCTTCCAGGGCTGCTCGTTTTCGAGGAACTGGTTGCCCGCCTGCGCGAACTGCATCAGCCGCTCGAGTGCTGCCTTGTAGCGGTGCGCCTCCAGGAGATCCCCCACCTCGGTCCGCGCGGCGTCGATGCGGTCCAGCATCGCGCGCGCCTCGTCGCTCAGCGTCCCGGGATCCGGCACGGCGCCGTCGAAGTACTTCCGGGCAAAGACGAGGTTGCGCTGGATGAAGTTGCCGAGCGTGTCGGCGAGTTCGGAGTTGTTGTGGTTCTGGAAGTCTTCCCAGGTGAAGTCGCTGTCGCTGGTCTCGGGGGCGATGGCGGTGAGATAGTAGCGCAGGGGATCGGGGTCGAAGTGCTGCAGGTACTCGCCGACCCAGACCGCGTAGTTGCGGCTGGTGCTGGTCTTGGCGCCCTTGATGTTGAGAAACTCGTTGGCCGGGATATCGTAGGGGAGCTGGAAGTCCCCGTGCCCCATCAGCATGGCGGGCCAGACGATGGCGTGGAAGACAATGTTGTCCTTGCCGATGAAGTGGAGGATGCGGCAGTCGGGATCCTGCCAGTAGGCCTTCCAGCGGTCCGGGTCGCCCTGCTCCTCGCTCCAGACCATCGTGTTGGTGACGTAGCCGATGGGGGCGTCGAACCAGACGTAGAGCACCTTCCCCTCCGCTTCGTCCAGCGGCACGGGCACGCCCCACTCCAGGTCGCGGGTGATGGCGCGCGGCCGCAGCCCCTGCTTCAGGAGGTTGTTGGAGAACTGCTTCACGTTGTCGCGGAAGTGGGGATGGCCGTCGATGTAGGCGTGGAGATCCTTCTCGAAGCTGTCGAGGCGGAAGAACCAGTGATCCGTCTCGCGCACCTCGATCGCCCCGGATCCGCAGATGGCGCAGACCGGGTCGACGAGCTGCGTGGCGTCGATCATCTTGCCGCAGGCCTCGCACTGGTCGCCCTTCGCGCCGGCGGCGCCGCAGTGGTGGCAGGCGCCCTCGATGTAGCGGTCGGGCAGGAACATCGCACAGCTCTTGCAGAAGGGCTGCTCCATGGTCCGGCGCTGGACGTGCCCCTTCTCGTGGTGGCGGCGGAAGAAGGCCTGCGCCACCTCGTGGTGCTTGGGCCAGCTCGTGCGGCCGTAGATGTCGAATTCGATGCCCAGGCCGGCAAAGCCCTCGCGGTTCGCCTCGTGATAGCGGTCGATGAGGTCGCGCGGGCTGACGTCCTCGTCCCGGGCGCGCTTGGTGATGGCGACGCCGTTCTCGTCCGATCCGCAGACGAAGGCCACGTCCCGGCCCCGCAGACGGAGGTAGCGCACGCAGATGTCGGCCGGGAGGTACGCCCCCGCGATGTGGCCGATGTGCAACCGCCCGTTGGCATACGGCAGGGCGGCGGTGACGAGATAGCGGGCGGGCGCGGTGTCTTCGGTCGGGGTCACGGCAGGTTACTCTCTTTCGTCTGGCGGGATGCGATCCGCGCGGCACGACCCGCGGTCGCGGCGCAGGGAACGGAGGGTCGGCGGGTCAGGCCTCTTCAAGCTCTTCGAGTTCTTCCAGTTCCTCAAGCTCGTCCAGGTCCTCGTCCCCATCGTCTTCGTCGTCGGCAGCTTCGGGGGCGGCGGAACGGGCTTCCTCGAGTTCGCGTTCGCGCTCTTCCAGTTCCTTCTCAAGGTCCATCACCCGGATGCGCAGCTCGTCGCGCTCGCGCTCCACGGTTTCGATGCGTTCGTTGAGGGAAGCCAGCTCGCCGGGGTCCATCTCGATCGGCTTGGGCGTATCGGCGGTGAGCCAGGCCTCGTGAGCGCCGAGAGGACGGACGGGTTCGCCGCAGAGGGCGCACTGCATGCGCTCGCGCTCGGCGAAGTCTTTCGGAAGACGATACCGCGCGAAACAACCCGTGCAGGACGCGCGCAGGGTTCGGTCTTCGGGCGGAGCGACAGCCACAGGCGTCGCGCCTTTGCGGGCGTCCTCCTCTTCGTCCTCTTCGTCTTCCTCGTCTTCCTCGTCCTCGTCGTCGTCCTCTTCTTCCTCTTCGTCTT
>CAZKKD010000074.1:5278-12856 GCA_964553265.1 uncultured Planctomycetales bacterium
TCGTCTTCCTCGTCTTCCTCGTCCTCGTCGTCGTCCTCTTCTTCCTCTTCGTCTTCTTCGTCTTCGTCGTCGGGTGCTGACGGGGCGCCGAATTCGGGCATCTCTTCTTCGTCCTCGGCGTCTTCTTCGGCGTCCGATTCCTCGTCCTCGCCGAGCACATCGCCGTTCATGGAGAACTCGGGCAGCGCGTCCTCTTCGTCGTGGTCGGTGCCGGCGTCCTCTTCCTCGTCATCGGATCCGCCGAATTCCGGGAGGGGGTCCTCTTCGGCGTCCTCCTCCTCGTCGCCGTCGTCGACCGCGGCGCCGAACTCGGGAAGCGCGTCGCCCTCTTCATCCTCGTCGGCGTCCTCGTCCTCGTCTTCATCTTCATCTTCATCGTCTTCGTCGTCTTCGGCTTCGTCGGTGTCTTCTCCGGCGCCGAACTCGGGAAGCGCGTCGTCGTGTTCTTCGTCGTCCTCGTCGTCGGTTTCGTCGGATTCGTCCTGGCCGAACTCGGGGAGCGCTTCGCCTGCCCCGGCGTCGTCCTCGTCGTCTTCGTCCGGTTCGTTCTCGTCATCGGACGCAAACTCGGCGAAGGCATCTCCGCCCGCGGTATCCACGGGACCGCCGGCGCCTTCACTGCCGATCGACTGCAGCACGGCGGACTCGGCGGTGGCGGCCAGCCCGTCGAAGGCCCCCTCCCCGTCCGCCGCCTGGGGCTCGGGCGGCGGGGGCGGCGGCGGGGCGGCCGCTTCCTCGCGCACCTCGGCGGAGCGGGTGTCGACCACGCCGCTGCACTTCTTGCAGCGGAATTTGATCCCGCGCCGCTCCTCGGGCAGGCGGTACTTGCGATTGCAGGCAGGGCAGACGACCAGCATGGGCGGCTCCCGTCTTGCCGCGGCGCAGGCAGAATGCAACCCCGCACGCCCGCGGACAGACCGTCAACTGCGGCGGCAGACACCAGACTTCCGCCGAACGCATCCCGCATCGGCAGCCGGAATCACGACCCACGGCTCCGGAAACGGCGGAATCACCGAAAAGAGGAAAACCGATTGTGCACATCCCTGCGGGGTTGTCAATAGGGGCGGAACCGGCTTTCGCCCTGTCGTCCCGGGCCGCCAAGCCCGCACGGGACCTCGCCAGACCACCGGACCCGTCCATCCGGTTTTCGCCGATAAGCAACTGCGAGGGAAGCACTAACGGCGCCCCCGGACACACGGGCCCACCCCCCCGCTCCCCCTCCCGGAAACGGCGGCCGCACCGAACGGAATCGTCCGGGTCCAGATTCCGCTTGACACCACCGGAACCGAACGGCACAATGTGCGAACATGTGGAAAACCGCGCGCCGACAGACGCGGACGTACCGGGCGCTGTTGCGCGTTGTCGAGACTGAGATCCAAACGGGGAAACAGGGCTTTCAGACCAACGGGATACGGACCGCATGACAGCACTCGTTTTCGGTCTTCTGCTGGTCTTCGGCACGGCAATGCTGCGCCAGGTGCTTCTGGCCCGCGGCGGGCGGGGCGTTGTTGCCGCCGCCGCAACGCGGACCGGACGATCGGGGCTTGACCCGGCGTCGCCCCTGGCGTTCGTCGATACGCAGGAGCTGGCCTGGATTCGCAGGCTGGCGCACAGGCCCGGGCGTCCGCAGGGCGATCCCGGCGACGAAGCTGCATTGCGTGCCTGCGCCCTGCGCTGACGCGCTCCCCGTCTCATCGCTCGATAACCGCACTCTCCCGCCCGGCCGGCCGGTCGTTCGACGCGCATACCGAACGCGTCCGTAAGGGAGATCACCCATGGAAATCGCCATTGCCGCAGTGCTCGGCCTTGCCGTTGGAGCCGTGGCGCGCCACATCTGGGGCGTCTACCAGGTCAAGGCGGCCGAACACCAGGCCAAGACCATCCGGGAACAGGCCGAACGGGACGGAAAACAGATCCGCAAGGACGCCGAACTCAAGGCGAAGGAAGAAGCGCTCAAGGAGCGCCAGAAGCTCGACGAAGAGTTCCGCGGCGAACGCAACGAGCTCAAGACCATCGAGAAGCGCCTCACCAAGCGCGAGGACACCCTCGACGACAAGGCCGAGAACCTGGAGAAGAAAGAGGCCGCCCTCGAAAAGCAGGGCCGCGACCTCACCGCCCGCGAACACGAACTCCAGACCCGGTACGACGCGGTCAACGAGACGATCCGCAAGCAGGAAGAGAAACTCCTCGAGGTCGCCGGCTACAGCCGCGAGGCCGCCGAGGCCGAGATCTTCCGCCGCCTGGAGGAGAACCTGGACCACGAGATCCAGGAGCGCGTCAAGCGCGCCGAGCAGCGCTACGAGGAAGAGGCCGAGCAGAAGGGCCAGGAACACCTCGCCCTCGCCATCCAGCGCCTCGCCGTCGACTACACCACCACCAGCGTCGTCAGCACCGTCGAACTCAGCAACGACGAGATGAAGGGCCGCATCATCGGCCGCGAGGGGCGCAACATCCGCGCCTTCGAGGCCGCGACCGGGATCGACGTCATCGTCGACGACACCCCCGGCGTCGTGGTCCTCTCCGGCTTCGACCCCATCCGCCGCGACACCGCCCGGCAGGCGATGGAGCAGCTCGTCGCCGACGGGCGCATCCACCCCGCCCGCATCGAGGAGGTGGTGAACAAGGTGCGCGAGGACATGGAGAAGCAGCTTCTCGAAACCGGCCGCGAGGTCGCGATGGAGGTCGACGTCCGCAACCTCCGCCCGCGGGAGCTCTTCATGCTCGGGCGGCTCAAGTTCCGCACCAGCTACGGGCAGAACGTCCTCGACCACTCCCGCGAGGTGGCCTACCTCTGCGGCATGCTGGCCCAGCAGCTCAAGCTGGACGAGACCCTCGCCCGCCGCGCCGGACTGCTCCACGACCTCGGCAAGGCCACCGACCACGAGGAAGAGGGCACCCACCCGGAGATCGGCGCCGGCATCGCGCGGCTCTGCGACGAACCGCCGGAGGTCGTCAACGCCATCGCCTCGCACCACGAGGGCGAGAGCAAGCCCGAGAGCCTCTACGCCGTGCTCGTCCAGATCGCCGACGCCATCAGCGCCAGCCGCCCCGGCGCGCGGCGCGAGACGCTGGAGAAGTACGTCAAGCGCCCCGAGAAGCTGGAGAGCATCGCCAGCAGCCACCTCGGCATCGACCAGGCCCTCGCCATCCAGGCCGGCCGCGAGGTGCGCGTCATCGCCAAGCCCGACAAGCTCAACGACAAGGAGGCGCACCGCGCCTGCCGCGAGATCGCCCAGCAGATCGAAAAGGAACTCAGCTACCCCGGCGAGGTGAAGGTGACCCTCATCCGGGAGAACCGCTTCGTCGAATACGCACGCTGAGGCGCCCCGGCGCGGCGCGGAATTCGCTTGCCAGCGGCGCCGTACCGGGTTGAATACGGGCGGGCCGGGCGCACCCCGTCCGGTCCGCCGCCGTCGACCCGCAACCGAGACCGTCAAGGAGACCCCCATGCGCGCGCACCGCCTCGACTGCCCCGCCGAGGGCGAAACCGGCAAGAAGGACGAGAAGGGCTTCGCCAAGGAGCTCTTGGACAGCCGCAGCATCATCCTGAGCGACGCCATCAGCGAGGAGCTCGCCCGCGGCATCTACGCGCAACTGGTGGTGCTCAACGACCGCGACCCGAAGGCGCCCATCACCTTCTACATCAACTCCCCCGGCGGCGACGCCGACAGCGGCTTCGGCATCCACGACATGATGCGCTTCATCGAGGCGCCGATCCACTCCCTGGTCTGCGGCCTCTGCGCCAGCGCGGCGGTGCCGGTGTTCCTCGGCGCGGACAAGGGGAAGAACTACGCCCTCCCGAACGCGCGGTTCCTGCTGCACCAGCCCTCCACCGGGGTCCGCGGCGACGCCTCGGACATCCAGATCACGGCCGACGAGATCGAGAAGACGCGCGACCGCTACAACCGGATCGTGAGCGAGTTCACCCGCAAGAAGCCCGAGCAGATCGCCAAGGACGCCGACCGCGACTTCTGGCTCTCGGCGGAGGAGGCGAAGGCGTACGGCCTCGTCAGCGCCATCGTCACCAAACGCGCCGAGATCCAGTAGGGGGTCTGCCCCTCCTCCGCGGAGAGGCAACCAGGGGCAGCCGTCGGGCGGGGTTACTCCGTGCCGTCGAGGTCGCGGGTGAGGGCGTCGAGGAAGCGGCCGAAGCGTTCGCGGTTCTCTTCGCTCAGCCGGCAGAGGCAGTCGTGGGCCTCGCGGATCAGCTCCACGCGGCGGCGGGCGTCGCCGGGGATCGGGGCCATGCGGCTGTAGGCAAGCCGGTCGAACTGCCCGTCCGTCCGCAGGTCCAGCAGTTCGTCGACCCCCAGCAGCTCCAGCTGGTCGCGGCAGTGTGGGCCGGGGTTGTAGACCACCAGCTCGCCGCCCCGCTCCTTCAGGCGCGCCGAGAGGCAGACCAGATTGCCCATGAAGGTGCTGTCGACGCTGTCGCAGGGCCCCAGATCCACCAGCACCCGCCGGCAGCATTCCTTCAGCCAGTCCTGCACCAGGTCCTGCAGCGTGACCGCGGCGTACATGTTGCCGAGCCCGCCCACGCGGAACACCAGCACGTCGCGGTCCTGCGCCACGTCGAGCCAGCTCGCCGGTCCGCCGCCCCCGGTACTGCCGGTTGTGTCCTGTTCTGCCATGATCGGTCTCACGTCTGCATGCATGCGATGATGTCTCCTCCCGGAAACACAAAATCCCCGGAAGACGTATCGGCCGTTCGGGACGTTTTCTTCAGTCCGGTCCGGCGATGCAATCTCCTAAAATTGAATATACACCACAAACGGAAGATCACGCACCACTCTCCAGCATTTCTCGCGCCTGCTGCAGGGTGGTGGCGTTGGAGCGGCTGCCGCGGATCATGCCGGCAATCTCCTCAACCCGCGCGTCGTCGTCGAGCGGGTCGATCCGGGTGTGGGTGCGCTTGCCGGTCGTTTCCTTCCGAACGCGGAGGTGCGTCGCGCCCCGCGCGGCAATGCCCGGCAGGTGGGTGATGGCGATGACCTGCCGGTCCCCGGCCAGGCGGACCAGCTCTTCGGCAATCTCGGCGGCCAGGCGCCCGCCCACGCCGGCGTCGATCTCGTCGAAGAAGAGCACGTCCGCGCGCTGCTGGGCGGAGAGCGCGGCCTTCACCGCCAGGAGGGCGCGCGTCGTCTCGCCGCCGCTGGCGGTGGTCTCCAGGTCGCCCCACGCCTCCCCCGGGTTTGGCCGCAGCGCAAAGGCGACCGTGTCCAGCCCCGCCGCCCCCGCGTCCCGCGCCAGGGCGGCCGGCGACGCATCGTCGGGGACGAGCGGCGTCTGCCGGACCGCGAAGTCGGCCTGCTCCATCCCGAGGCGGCCGAGGCGGCGCTTCACCTCCTTCGCCAGCTTGCGGCCGGCCCGTTCCCGGGCGGCGCGGAGGCCCAGCGCCGCGGCGCGGTACGCGGCGGCGGCGGATTCGATGGCGGGGCCGAGCTGGGCGGCGTCGGCGTCGCGGGCACTCAGTTCGGCTTCGCGCGCGGCGAGCGCATCCAGCACGTCGCGGAGTTCGGTCGGGTCGCAGCCGTGCTTGCGGGCGAGGTCGCGCAGCGCTTCGCGCCGTTCGGCGACGCGGTCGAGTTCGCCCTCGTCGACGTCCGTGTCGGCCGCAAGGTCCCGCAGCAGGCGCACCGCCTCGTCCAGCGCGCCGACCGCGGCGTCGAAGTGCCCGGCCGCGTCCGCCAGCGCCGGCGCGGCCTCGCCGAGGTCGTTGGCCTCCCGCGCGAAGTGGCCGATCCGCGAGACGACCGCGTCGTCCCGTTCGTAGAGCGCGTCCTCGGCCTCCGCGCAGAAGTCGCGGATGCGGGCGGCGTGCTGGAGAAAGGCGATCCGCGCCCCGGGCTCCGCATCCCCGTCCGGATCGGGCTCGATGGCCTCGAGTTCGGCGATGTGGTGGCGGACGCGCTCCAGTTCCTCCCGCCGGGCCCGGCGGCGCGCTTCGCCGCCGGCCTGCTCCTCCACGAGTTCGCGGAGCGTACGGTGGGCCGACGCGACGGTGTCCGCGTCGGCGTCGAGCCCGCCGAAACGGTCCAGCAGTTCGCGCTGCCGGGCCGGCTCGCGGAGGGCGGTGGCCTCGCCCTGGGCGGCGATGTCGATGAGCTCCCGGCCCAGGTCGCGCAGGCGCGACAGCGGCGTCGGCCGGCCGGCTACGGTGATGCGCCCGCGCCCCTCGCGGCTGGTCCGGCGCTCGATCACCAGCCCCTCCTCCAGGTCCTCGGGGTCGAGTTCGTACCGGGCCGCCAGGTCGCGGGCGGACGCTGCCGGCAGGTCGAAGACGGCGGTGAGGGTGGCGGTCTCGGCATCCTTGCGGATGTGGCGGGTCTCGAAGCGGTCGCGCCCGAGCGCAATGCCGAGCGCAGTGGCGACCAGGCTCTTGCCCGCGCCGGTCTCGCCGGGGATGACGTTGAAGCCGGGACCGAACCGGAGCGTCCCGTCCTCGATCAGCACAAAGTTGCGCAGGTGGAACTCGGCCAGCACGTTCCGGCTCCTTCCGGGCGTTCGTCTTCGAGGGTGCCGATTATCCGGATGCGGACGCCGTTGTCACGAAAAAGCCGGCCCGAATCCGCCCCCGCACCCCACCGCCCCGCCCCGGCGGCCTCCCCGGCCGGGCCGCCTGCCGGAAGGCCCCGGAACGTTCCGCCGGTCATCGACGGGGCGGCTGCAGGGAGCGCGCGGAACGCGATGCGGCGCCATGGGTTGCAGCGGGGGACGCCGCAGACCTCCCGCCGAAGACCCGCCTGCGGGGAGCGTGGCATTGACAGGACACAACCCTAATAGTATACAGGGACTACGCGGGCGCACCGGATCGCCCGCCCTCTGTACGACACGCGCCCGCGCCCGGCGCCACAACCCCGGGTGCGGCAACTGGATCCGTCGCCTGTTCGGCGGCGGCAGGGAGTGAGTTCCGTGAGCGTAACCGAAAACATCCTCGGCGGCATGACCTCCGTCATCAACAAGGTCTTCGGCTCGGCCAACGACCGCGAACTGAAACGCCTCTGGCCCCTGGTCGAACAGGTCAAGGCGCACTACCCCGCCGCACAGGCGCTGGCCGACGAGGACTTCCCGAAGAAGACCGACGAGTTCCGCCGCCGCTTCTGCCAGGGCGAGTCCCTCGACAGGATCCTCTTCGAGGCCTACGCCGTCTGCCGCGAGGCCGCGCACCGCGTCCTCGGCGGGAAGCAGCTGGTCTTCGACCGCTGGGAGGAGCGGGAGATCCGCTACTTCGGCCACTTCGACGTGCAGATCCTCGGCGGCATCGTCCTGCACGAGGGCAAGATCGCCGAGATGGTGACCGGCGAGGGCAAGACCCTGGTCGCGAGCCTGCCGGCCTACCTCAACGGGCTCGTCCCCTCCGAGGCGTGGATCGAAGCGGCGAAGACCTGCCAGGGCGAGGCGCCGGAGACCTGGACCTTCGAGCCCCTCGTCCGGGAGACCGAAAGCAGCCCCTGGATGCTGATGAGCCGGGCCCGCGCCGACGAGCGCCCCATCCCCTTCACCATCCGGCACATCCTCCCGGTGGGCCGGGGCGTGCACGTGGTGACCGTCAACGACTACCTCGCCGAGCGCGACGCG
>CAZKKD010000075.1:0-12753 GCA_964553265.1 uncultured Planctomycetales bacterium
ACAATGATGTTGCCGGCGCGCACCTTTTCACCGCCGTACTTCTTCACGCCACGAAACTGGGGGTTGCTGTCGCGCCCGTTGCGCGAGGACCCCTGTCCGACCTTGTGCGCCATGACTCTCTCCAGATTCCTGTCGTTCGCCGCCGCGCGCCTGTCGGCGCCGGTCCGGCGGTCCCTGCGTCCGGTCCGTTGTTCAGCCGGCCTTGATGCCGGTAATCTTCACCCGCGTGTAGCGCTGCCGGTGTCCGTACTTCACCTTCGAGCCCTTGCGGCGGCGGAAGCTGCAGCCGCGCACCTTCGGCCCCTTCACCTCGCCGACCACCTGCGCGGCCACCGAGGCGCCCGCCACGGCCGGGGTGCCGACCCGCACGCCGTCCTCGCCCTCGCCCAGCTTCACCTGGTCGAACACGAGTTCGCTGCCCTCGTCGGCGTCCCGCCGGTCCACGTCGATCACGTCGCCTTCGGCCACCCGGTACTGGCGGCTGCCGACCTCGATGATTGCATACATGTCGCTGTCCTCGTCGCTCGCACGCTTCCGGGCGGAGCGCCCGCTCCGCCGCTCATCGGCCTACTCTCCGCTGTCGTCCGACGCGCTCTCGCCCTTCTCGATCCGGCGGAACTCAATCGCGTCAAACCGCAGCGCCATATCCGTCTTCACCTCCACGTGGGAGGAGTATTCCCGTTCCAGCTCCGCAATGTCCAGGCGGCGCTTGTTCTGCACATAGGCGGCCGCCTTCGGGTGCATGCGCGCTTCGACCCAGCCGTCCGGCCGTTCGGCGAAGCGCTGCCGCAGCCCGCGCACGAAGTCGAGCCCGATGCTCTCCAGGCTCCGCGTCATGCCGGTGCCCCCGCAGTTGGGGCACTCGGAGAGGACCGCGGTCCGCAGGCTCTGCCGGATCCGCTGCCGCGTCATCTCCATCACACCCAGCGCACTGATCGGCAGGATCGTGGTCCGCGCCCGGTCCACCTTCAGCGCGTCGCGGAAGGTCGTCTCCACCTTCCGCCGATCCTCGGCCTGGTCCATGTCGATGAAGTCGATCATCACCAGGCCACCGAGATCCCGCAGGCGCAACTGCCGGGCCACCATCTTCGCGGCCTCGAGGTTGATCTGCAGAATCATCTTTCGCGAATCGTCGCTCTTCCGGAAACCGCCGGAGTTGACGTCGATGGCGACCATCGCCTCGGTCTGCTCGATCACGATGCCGCCGCCGCTCGGCAGGGCGACGCTGCGGGAGTAGACCTTCTCGATCTCCCGGTCGACCCCGTAGCGGGCGAACAGCGGCTTCGATTCGCTGTAGAGGCGCGCCCGCTTGCAGTAGGCAGGCATCACCGTCTTCAGGAACTCGCAGGCCCGGTCGTACTCCTCCTTGTTGTCGATCAGTAGGTCCGTCACGTCGTCGCGCATGAAATCGCGCACCGCGCGGATGACCAGGTCGGTCTCTTCGTAGATCAGCGACGGCGGCTTGGCCGACTTCGTACGGCGCGTGATAGCTTTCCACAACCGCAGGAGGTAGTCAAGATCATTCTTCAGCTCCTCCTCGCCCTTGCCCATCCCCGCGGTGCGGATGATGATCCCCATGTCGTCGGGGGTCTCAAGGGCGTCCAGCGCCTGGCGCAACTCGCGCCGTTCGCTGTCGTTCTGGATCTTCTTCGAGACCCCGCGCTTCCCCGGCACCGACGGCATCAGCACCAGGTACCGCCCCGGCAGCGAAACGTACGTCGTTACGCTCGGGCCCTTCTGCGCAAAGCTCTCGCGCGTGATCTGGACCAGGACCTCCTGGCCCTTCCACAGCATCTTCTCGATGGGCGGGTGCTTCTCCTTCGGGTTGCGCCGCCCGCGCTTCTTCTTCAGAATCCCCTTGTAGCCGCCGTCGGGCGGCACCACGTCCGAGACGTGGAGAAAGGCGTTCTTCTCCCCGCCCAGTTCCACGAACGCGGCCTGCAGGCGCGGCTCAATGTTCTGCACGCGCCCCTTGTAAATGTTTCCGGCCTGAAAGCCCTTCCCCGTACGCTCCAGGTAAAGCTCTTCCAGTCCCTCCGGCCCCGTGATCGCCACCCGGATCTCTTCCGGATCGACCACGTTCATCAGCATGCGTTGCTTCAAAGCGTCTCCCATGGGAGCGCCGGCTCCGTTCCCGTACCGTCGGCTACCAGCCGACCGCGCACGACTCCTTCACCACCCGCACCGCGGCCGCGTCGCCGCCGCACCGTTCCGCCGCGAGCTTCGCCAGCTCGTCCGGCCGGACGGTGCCTTTCGGCTGTACGCGCACCCGGGCGCGGACGGTGCCGTCCGTCTCCCGGCGGAAGGACGCGAGCGACGGCGCGATGTCCACCGTCTTCGCGCCCTTGTCGCTCCTGCGTTCGATCGGCAGCTTTGGCGCGGACGCCAGCGCTTCCAGGGCCGCGCCCCCGTCCCGGGGACCGCAGTCGTGGAGCGCGTAGTCCATCTCCACCGCTTTCCGGCCGCGCCGCCGCTTCGGCAGCGCTTCGCCGTCCAGCACCCTCAGCCCGGGCATCAGTTGCGCCCCGAGCCGCTCGACCGCCTCACCGACCCCCACGGGATCGGCAAACTCGATCTCCACGTGCTCGGCGCGGGAGGCCACGCCCACCCCCGTCGGGGTCAGAAACACCAGCCGCGGCCGCGGGTTGAACCCCGCCGTCCACCGCACCGGCAACCCCGAGCGGCGGATGGCCCGCTCGAAACTCCGCAGGATGTCGTGGTGCGAACAGAACCTGGCCCATCCCTCCTTGACAAAGGTCACATCAATCTTCTGCCGGATCCCGTCTGTCGCGCTCATGCGCCTTGTCCACCAGACCGCCGGCCGTATGCGTTCCCGCCGCCGCTGGCACAAGGCCACCGGCGGCGCAATTCACAATTCCCTGCCCGGCAAGGAAATCGGTCCCCGCCGGGGAAGCCGGCTATTGTAGAGTCCGGTCCGGGCCGTGTCCAGCACAAACCGTGGAATCCGCAGGCGGTTGCCCCCGCCTGTTGCCCCTTGACACAGGCCTTCCGCGGCGAAAGATTAGGACAGCCGACGAGGGGGCGAACACCGGGCCGGGCCACCGACACGGATCCCGCCCCTGCGCAGGGACGCGGCCGCGCACCTGACAACAGACTGCAACGTTCAACCGCCGAGGATACCGCCCCATGGCCAACACCGCGCCTCCCCTCGTCCCGCCGCCGCTTCCGGCCGATGCGCCGCCCGGGGACGCCCCCGCGTCCGGCGGCCGCTGGCGCCGGTTCGGCCGGGTCGTCCTGGCGCTGGCCGTGCTGGCCGGGGTCGTCGCCGGACTCGGGTTCGCGCTGTCGTACGGCCTGCGGTGGCGCCGCTGCCGCACCGAGACCGCCGCCGCCGCGCAGGCGCTCGCCGACGCGGACCGGGTCGCGCCCGACCTCGACGTCGGCCTCGCCCGCCGGCGCGCCTTCCGCGAAGCAGCCATCCACGCCCAACACGCGGTCGAGACCGGCCTGGACGACGGCACGGCCCGCGGCCACCTGGAACGCGCGGACGCCGCGCTCGCGACGCGCGACTACGTGATCCACAACACCCCCTTTGCCCGCAACAGCATTCTCGACCGCCGCGGCCGGCCCACCGGCGACGGCCTCTACACCTGGACGGTCCCGGCCCGGCCCGGCGACCTGCTGGAGATCTGGACCCACGGGCGGATTCTCCGCTACCCCGTCGCGCCGGACACCCCGCGCGAGCTCCACTTCCGCGCCGAAGGCCTCTTCTACTACATCAACGGCAAACGCATCGGCGTCGAGCTGGAGGGCCCCGCCGCGCGGCGCTGGCTCAACACCGCCCCGGACGAGGAGGTCCGCGACCTCGTCTACCTCTGCACCGGGCGGATCGACGAGCCCGAGCGCCCCGGTTTCCGCCGCACCTTCTCCCGGCCGCTGGTGATCGACGTCAACAACGGCCACGTCGCCGACATCCTGCCCATGCTGCCGCACCTGAACCCGTATGCGCTCCTGGTCAACACCGGCATCGCCAACGCCGAGCTCGAGACCTGCGCCGCGCTCCCCGACCTCCGCATCCTGGAGATCGACAGCACCAACGCAGGCGCCCTCGCCCCCATCGGCCGCATGACCGAGCTGGAGGTGCTTCGCCTGGGGGACACCCCGGATGCGGAACACCTGGCGCCGCTCGCCCGGCTGTCGCGCCTGTCGGTCCTGCAGCTCGCCAACCTGGACGAAGACGTCACGCTCGCCCCGCTGGCGGCCTGTAGGCACCTCTCGTCCTTCGCCCTCACCGACAGCGTCACCGACGCCTCGCTCGCGCCGCTGGCGGACCTGCCCCTCCTCCGGCAGGTCCGTTGCGAGCCGCGGCAGTACGTCGCCGAGTGGGCCGAGCTCCCCTATGTCGAGGACGCGCTCGACTGGCTCGACATCGACAAACCCGAGCCCGGCATGGACCTCCGCGACCTGCAGCACCTCGTCCGCCTGGAGGATCTCGCCCTCTTCCGCCCGTCCATGCGCCCCGGCGGCGGCCAGCCGTCGCTGGACGCCCTCCGGCCGCTGACGCGCCTGGAGCGCCTCACCTGCTACCTCAACCCGCCGCCCGACCTCTCGGCGCTCGAGGGCATGCATCGACTGCAGGACCTGACGATGAACGCGGCCGAGGTGGGCCACCCCGCGGCCCTGGCCGGCAAGGACCGGCTCCGCAACCTGCTCCTCCTTTCGAACGCGGGCACGCTGGACGCCGCGTTCCTCGCGGACCTGCCCCGCCTGGAGCAGGTCTTCGTCCCGTTCGGCGGCCTGGCCGGCGAATGGCCCGCCACCCTGCCGCACCTGCGCAGCGTAAGCGTGGCGGTGGGGGCCGAGACCTTCGGCATCGAAACGCTCCACCGCCTCACCGGCCTGCGCGAACTCGCCGTCTTCGGGCCGGTCGACGACCTGCAGCTCGCCCGCATCGTCGAGCAGTGCCCGCAACTGCGCAACCTGGAGCTGAACGTGAGCCGCGTCACCGACCTGACCCCCCTCGCCCGCCTCGCGCACCTGCAGGAGCTCCAGCTCTCCGGCAACGACAACGTGGTCGACCTCGCCCCCGTCGGCCGGCTGCAGACCCTGCGCGGGCTCTCGTTCATGGACCTCACCCTCCCCGCGGTCGGCCCGCTCGGGCGACTGCAGGGGCTCCAGTCCCTGGCCCTGAACGACTGCCACACCCCGTCCGAACTCCAGCCCCTCGCCGGCCTGCAGGACCTCCGCGAGCTCGAAATCACCTACAACCGCGAGGTCCGCGACATCGCCTTCGTGGCCGGGCTGAAGAAGCTCGAAACGCTCCAGCTCTCCGGCCTCAGCGAACTCCGCGGCCTCGAACCGCTCGCCGGCCTCGAGCGCCTGATCTCGCTCCACCTCAGCAGCAACCCCTGGCTGCGCGAAGAGGACCTCGCGCCCCTCTACCACCTCGACACGCTCACCTGGTTCTGGCTCGACCTCGCCGACCTCCAGTCGGTACCCGAGGCCCTCCGCAAGCGCCTGCCCGCCTGCCGCATCGAAAACCCCTGGTCCCGCTGGTAACCGCCGGCCTCTCCATGCAACCACCGCCCCCGCAACCCCTTCCGCCACAGAACGCCCCGACGGATGCCCCGACGGATGCTTCTGCGGACCGCGACCATGTTTCACGTGAAACATTGTCGGTTCAGCGCCACCATCATCACCTTTTTTTGTAATCACCAGCCGGTCGCCGGGTTAGGCCCGAGGCGCTGCCCCCTTTTGCGAATGACCCACTTTTGCACAATGGGGGTATCCCCTTGACTCCGGTAGATTTTTCGCAAACCTCACTGATGCATAAGGTTGTAAGAATTGGCCGCAGTTTCGCCAAATGCGCCGCAACTTATTGACAAAAACGATGGTTACGGTGATTTCACCTGAGCCAAGGGGATACCCCAGTTGCACAATTTCTATCCAGGGGGCCATGCAGCGCTGCCGGCAGGATGATCCGTTCCGGCGCCACAGCCAGGCGAAGCACGGTCCGGCGATTGCCTGACCGACCGGGCGCCGTCCACGCAGCCGCCACACCTGCGGCGCGCCACCGTGGTCCCGCCCTTGACAGCGCCCGCTACGCAGGGTAGCTTCCCGGCATGGGGAAGCCATGGCGGACGCACGCGGGCAGCCGGTGCGACCGGATTACCGGCTCGTCACCGTTTCGAAAAAACGGGGGAATTGGGTATGCGTCACTCTTTTCTTCCTCCGCCGCCGCCCGGCGGCAAGGGGGAGATCTTCCAGTTCCTCGTCAGCCCGAAGGGCAACCATCAACCGGACCATTTCGCGCATCTTGTCTTTCATCGACGACCGTAAGAGCGGTCAAGGAGGCCCCATGCATACCGCATCCAAACCACTCCGTACTCGACGTCCTTCCTTCGGAGGCCGCGCAGCCTGCCTTCCTCTCCTCGGGCTGATCGCCTGGCTCGGGTGCATCGGCAACGCCACGGCCGGGGAAGCGGCGGAGCGCGGCCGCACACAGAATACGCTCCTGCGCATCGTGCCCGCGCCGGGAAAGGTCAGTGTCGACGGCCGGCTGAACGAATGGGACCGCTCGGGACAGATCTTTCTCTGCACGGATCTGGAACTCCAGAAAGAGCGCCGGAGCGCGCACGCCATGGGCATGTACGACAGCGAGGCGCTCTATCTGGCGCTCGATGTGCGCGACCCCACACCGCTGCACAACCCCGTGAACCCAAACGAGCAGCCCGGACAGGGATGGCGCGGCGATTGCCTGCAGGTGCGGCTGGCCATCCCGGCAGACGATGGCAACAAAACGGTTACCTTTCTCGACAGCTGGTATTACCATAAAGGGCAGCAGGCGGCGCTGCTGCTGCATCAACAGTCGCCGGAGCAGGAACAGATCAATGCGCTGGAGCACGGCGGCGCCGTCGCGTTCCGCAGGCATGAAGACGGCGGCGGCTATGTGCAGGAGGTGCGGTTGCCCTGGGCGTTGCTGGGCGTCGCCGATCAGGTGGAACCCGGCTTCGCGTTCACCATGGGCATGGAGATTGTCGGCGGGCGCGCCGGCCGGCCGTCCTCGCCGTTCCGCCTGGTCGACCTGGTGGCGTTTCGCGGCGCGCCGACGAAGACGTTTTTCCTTTACCCGGATCGTTGGGGAACGGCGCGACTGACAGCGAAAGGAAATCTCAAGATGGCGAGCTACGACACCTGGGAGGACATCCCCGGCGGCCCCCTGGCCCTCCGCCCCATCAACGAAGCCGAGAGCCTCATCGAGCCGTTCTTTCACGGTGCGCTCTCGGCCTTCGAGGCCTGGACCATTGGCGACGGCGCGGCCCACGGCCTGCAGGTTCAGCCGCCCGGCATCGTGGGCACGGAAATCTCCTGGCAACGCGCGCCCGCAGACGGGCCGGCGCTGCGCATGAGCCGGACCTTCGCCAAGGCGGTGGACATCAGCCGATACGATCAACTGCTCCTTCACGCTTCGCTGCCGCCGGGCAGCCGCTTGCGTCTGGTCGCCGAAACCGATGCCGGTCCGCGCGTACTGGAGCACGAAGCGTTGTCGGGCAGCCGGCGCGAGTACCCGTTGCCGTTGGAGAGCGCCGGCGAACTGCAGCACGTGACGATCGAGATCTTCACCGACCGCGACGGCGCCGCCGCCGCGCGCCTCGGCTGGCTGGGTGTGCAGAGCACCGAACGCCTGGAAACACTGCTGGCGCACTTCAATCGTTTCGACGCCCGCTGGCAGGGGTACCTGCAACACCCGGGTTACCAGCCCCGTTTCGAGCCGCTCTACGGTCTTTTCATCACGACCGAAGAGCTCGCCGAACTGCGCCGTCGCCATGCCGCCTGGGTGGCGGAGCACGGCGAATCGCCGCTGGCGAACCTGCGGGAGCGCATGCTGTCGCTGAGCCCGGAGGAGATGATCCGCCAGGCCGCCGGCAGTCCGGGCCGCTTCGGGCGCGACCGGGCCGTCGGCCATTCCGGTGCGGCCCAGCGCATGGCGTCGGCCGCCATCGCGGCGCTGATCCTGGAGGACCAGGAGCTCTTGCGCCACACCGCCCGCTACGCCATGGCCGTCTCCATGATCGACACCTGGGGCGACTCGTTCTACGAGATTCTCCCCGGCAGCGTGCACGATCACCGCGCCTTCAACCACTCGAAGATCACGGAGGGTCTGGCCATCATCCTCGACGCGGCCGGCGAACTGATGACCGACCACGCGCGGGGCTACCTGCTGCGGCGCATCGCCAACGACGGCGTAAACTGGATCACCTACAACGCCTGGCGCTACGAGTACATCCACCACATGAACCAGCTCGCCTGGTTCAGCGACGGCTGGCTGGCCGGCTACGGGGTGCTGGCGCAGACCATGCCACGCGTGAAGCCCTACGCCGACCTCGCGCACCAGAGCCTCTACGAAAGCATGGCCAGCGTGATTCTGCCCGACGGCGGGTACGAGGAGGGGCCGGCCTACCTCGCCACGGTCGTGGGGCACGGCGGCGAGGGGCTGTACTACTACAGCCGCATGACCGGCAAGCCACTGAGCGAGATCACGCCCGACAGCTTTCAGCGCACCGCCGACTTCGCCGAGGTGATCCGCTCCACCGACGAGCAGCAGGACTTCATCCCCTTCGCCGACAGTTGGGGCCGGCTGCAGCGCAACGCCGGTGCCTTCATGGCGGCGCTCCTGCCGGAGAGCGCGTGGGTGAGCATCTATCGCAGGTCCTTGGCGCGCAGCGGAGCGCCGTTTCCCACCGATCCCATGGAGATGGCGCTGCAGCAACAGATCCCCGACGTCGGGCCCGAACCGCAGGCCTTTGTGCAGATGGGGACAATGGGCCTGACCAGCAGCACGCGCAAGCTGGGCGATGAATGGGTGAAGCTTCTCATCGTCACCAACAAGGACAAGGCCAACCACAACCACGAGGACAAGGGCAGTTTCGTGCTTGAGTTCGCCGGCCAGACCTTCGCCGCCGATGGCGGACAGGTGGGCTACGACAACCCGCTGTGCCAGCTCATGAAGCACGCCCAGCGCCACAACCTGCTGCTCCCCACCGGCCTCGACGAGCGCCCCGCGCCCACCCGCGACCTCGGCATCCTTCCGGACGCGCAGGGGGACGGGATCGCGTTTCACGCGGAGATGGACCTTTCGCCGCGCTGGGAAGGCATCTACACGCAGTGGCGCCGCACCATCGATTCGCCCGCACCGGACCGCTTCGTCATCACCGACACCTACGCGCTCGCCCGCGGGGACGGGGTGGAATTCTGCTGGAACACCTTCCTGCCGGTGGCGGTGGACGAAGGCGCCGGCACCGTCACCATCACCGGCGAACAGGGCCGGGCGGTAATCACGATCCCGGAGCACTGCACGGTGCGCGTCGACGAGCTCACCATGCCGGACGACGAACCGCAGCGCAGGATCGCCTTTGTGCGCAAAGCCCGCGAAGGCACACTGCAGGTAGGGGTGCAACTGACGACAACCAAGACAGTGCCCGAACCAGGAACGGAATAGCACCGCGGCATCCACCGGGCCGGTCAAACCAAACGCACTCCACAGCGGGACATTCAGCAGCGTCCCCCGCATCTCACTAACTGTACTGTCCCAAGTTCTTTGAAGTGTTGTAAGCTGTTTTGCCGATAAGTCTTCCCAGCGGGAATGAGCCCGCCGGGAGGACAAACGATGGAAGCCCAAAAGTAAATCCGGGGACAGGATACATGTTGTTTGCTATCAATCAGTATCGCAGGGGCTTCATGGGCGAGGAAATCCGAGGACGCCATACTGAGTTTGAAAAGAAGGTTGATTGGGAATGGAAAACCCGTCTGGCGCCCCGGATTCTTCAAGGAATAATGGAAATTGGGTGTGCGTCCCTGTTTTGCGAATCCATCGACGACACAGCCAAATCCCTCCGCCTCGTCAAGGAAGACGTCCACAACGCCTACGATGAGGCACTGGCGGCGGTGCTGTAGACCAGCGCCTTCGTGTCTTGCCATGGGGAGCGGTTCGCCGTAAAATGTTGCAAGAATTGGAGACAGTGCATGAGCGCGCAAATCGACATTCCAATGGAGCGGATCCGCGCCTTCTGTGAAACATGGAAGGTGAAGGAGTTGTCGTTGTTCGGTTCCGTCCTGCGAGACGACTTCCGTCCCGATTCCGACGTAGACGTGCTGGTGGTGTTGCGGGAAGATTCGAATATCGACCTGTACGACTGGATCGAGATGCGCGACGAACTCGCGGCCATCTTCCATCGAGAGGTACATCTGACCTCGAAAAACGGATTGCGCAATCCCTTCCGCCGCCGTGAGATTCTTGACACGAGCGAGGTGATTTATGCGGCCTGACGAAGCCGATCAGGCCTACCTGTGGGATATGCTGGACGCTGCGCAGGCCGCAAGTACTTTTGTGAAGGGTCAGCGATTCGCCGACTACGAAGCCGACCGCATGCTGCGCGGCGCGATTGAACGGCATGTGGAAATCATCGGCGAGGCTGCCGGCAAGGTGTCCAAGGCATTCCAGGATGCGCATCCCGGCATTCCCTGGCGTCTGATCATCGCGCAACGCCATGTTCTCGCTCACGAATACGGCGAAATCGAACATGCGTTGCTGTGGAAAGTGGCGACCGTGCGCACCCCGGAACTCATCCTGCAACTGGAACCGCTCGTCGCCACTGAAGACGAATAGGGAGAGCACCTCCCCGCAGGCCGTTCACAGTTTCCTCAAGCCCCGGGTGCCCCAGAACGCCCAGAACCGTAACAAGGTACGGGGTGGCGCAGATTCTCGAATCTGCCCGACGCAAGTCGCACGACGCCAGCCGGGGACGGGGAAGGTCACATTGCCATGTGCACTCAGCGGCGCTTCTCGACTGGCATTGGGTACGTCGTTGCATGCTTCGCGTGAACGTCGGCGCCACCCAAATGGAAGATTGGAGCCGATAGGTGCTCAGAATGGTCAATCCAACAAGTGTCGTGTATGGGTTCACGGCCGGCCTATTTGTTGCCTATTCAAGGCATCCAGAGGGTGGTATCTCAGCATATGCGGTGTCAATAGCAATTGGACTGTTCGTATTTGTCGGGTGGGATGTCTTCCTTTTTCTTGCGGACAAGTTCTGCAAAGACCGTAACAGGGAAGACGCCCCCTCTCTGAATGCCGAGACCAAGCCTAGCGCACCCGCTAGCCCACCCTCCGCTGCGGGTGCGCGCGAAGCGCAAGCGGGCGGAGCGGCGACGCTGGACGGGAAGACCGGGGACGACATCGGTTCGCCCCCCGCCCCGGACCAGAACGCGAAGCACGGGAACCCCCCGGACGGCAGCCCTGCGGAGTAGAGCATGGCGTCGACGCCCGCCCCGCTATGGCAGGAACCTACCGCCGTTGGCCACCCGCGCCAGCAGGCATTCACGCAAGCGGCTTCGCGAGGACACAGGCCATCGAACAGCGCTATACGCACACGAGGCGCGGGCAGACGCAAGCCCCCGCTGCGCAGAAACACCTTGCCGCCGGGAGGGAGCGTGCCTACAATCCGCGTTTCCGGTTCCGGTTGATCAAGGTGCGCCCATGCCCCGTTCTTCGTCGAATACTGCCGAGGCCGCCCCCTTCCTGAAGTGGGCCGGCGGCAAGACGCAACTGCTCGGACAGCTCGACCCGCTCCTGCCGGACGGGCTGGGGTCGGGCGGGATTGCGCACTACGTCGAGCCGTTCCTGGGCGGGGGGGCGATGTTCTTTCACCTCGTCCGGACGCGCGGGCCGCTGGACGCGCAGCTCTACGACCTCAACGCCGAACTGGTGCTGGTCTACCGCGTCGTGCAGCGCCGGATCGACGACCTCCTCGACGCGCTCGACGCGCTGGCGGGCCATCACCTGGCCCGCGACGAGCCGGGCCGGCGCGCGCACTACTACGAGGTCCGCACCCGCTGGAACGAGGGCCCCACGCCCGAGGGGACGGTCCGGCGCCTCGGCGCGGCGCATGTCCGGCGCGCGGCAGAGCTCCTCTTTCTCAACAAGACCTGCTACAACGGCCTCTTCCGCCTCAACAGCAAGGGGCACTTCAACGTCCCCTTCGGCCGGTACCGGAACCCGTGCATCTGCGACCCCGCGCGCCTGCGCGCCTCGGCCGAGGCGCTCCAGGGCGCGCGTGCCGAAAAAATGCATGACCACGAGAGGCGCGAGGCTGACGGCGAGCAGCACGAAGAGGAGTTTAGAGCGAAGCGACACGACGTCATCGCCTCCGGCCGCATGCAGGACGGGCGGCTACCGGATGGGTCGGAACGTCCCTGGTGGACGCGAGTATACGCGAGCCGGAGGCTTTGTAAAACCACGCGGCATTGAAACGCGCGTTCCGTGTCAGGCCTGTTCCGGCTTCTCGGAATCCCGCGCCGCAAGGAGGGGCAGTTCGAAGGTGAAGGTGCTGCCCATGCTGGGGGTGGATTCAACCCAGATGCGGCCGCAGTAATGGCTCACTATCTGGTTGCAGATGGACAGGCCCAGGCCTGTTCCCACCGGCTTGTCGCGCAGGGTGTCGTCGGTAGGCGCCTGGTGGAACTTGTCGAAGATACGCTCCAGGTCGTCCGGAGGGATGCCGATGCCTGTATCCTGCACGCTGAAACGGTAGTAGCCGTTCTGGGTGGGCGCGGCGGTAATGATGATGCGTCCGGACGGCGTGAACTTGATGGCGTTGTTGAGCAGGTTGATGCAGATCTGGAGGTAGCGGTCAGGGTCGACGCGCATGGAGGCGTCCTCTTCGTCGATGTCCACCACGAGTTCTATTTCCGGCTTCTGCTCGAATTGAGGCTCGACCGCTTCCAAAGCTTGAT
>CAZKKD010000076.1:0-12591 GCA_964553265.1 uncultured Planctomycetales bacterium
CCCGCCTCATCCCCGAGCGCTGCGCCTGCGGGCGGATCGTCCGGCGGATGGAGCGCGTCGGCCGCCGGACCGACGACATGCTCATCATCCGGGGCGTCAACGTCTTCCCCTCCCAGGTCGAAACGGCCCTCCTGCAGGTGGAGGGGACGCTGCCGCACTACCAGATTGTCCTCCGCCGGGAGAAGGGGCTCGACCAGATGGAGGTGCAGGTGGAGGTGACCGGCGAATTCTTCAGCGACACCGTGCGCGCGCTCGAAGGACTGCAGCACCGCCTCGCCGAGGCGATCGAGCGCACGCTGGGCCTGCGCGTGGGGGTCCGCCTCGTTGAACCGCAGACCATCGCCCGCAGCCAGGGCAAGGCGAAGCGCGTCCTCGACGAACGCGGCGACGATTGACCGGAGGAGTCGACCCATGAAGCTGCACCAGCTCTCGCTCTTCATCGAAAACAGGCCCGGCCAGCTCACCGGCCCGTGCAAGGCGCTCTCCGAGGCGGGGATCAACATCCTCACCCTCTCCCTGGCCGACACCGAACAGTTCGGCATCCTCCGCCTCGTCGTCAAGGAGTGGGAACAGGCCCGCGACCTTCTGCGCGACGCCGGCTACGTCGTCAATGTCGCCGAGATGGTGGCCATCGAGGTCGAAGACCGCCCCGGCGGGCTGGAGACCGTGCTCGAAGCCATCGAGGCCGCCGCGCTCAGCATCGAATACATGTACGCCTTCACCTGCCGCCGCGGCGACCGCGCGGTCCTGGTCTTCCGGTTCGACGACCCCGACGCCGCCGTCGAGTGTCTTCGCGACGCCCCCGTCAACGTGGTCGGCGCCGTCGACCTGTACGGCGAAGTGGAGGACTGACCGATGGATACCTTTGATGCCCTTCGCACCCGGCGCAGCATCCGCACCTTCACCGACGCGCCCGTCGACGACGCCTTGGTCGAGACCCTGCTCCGCGCCGCCATGGCTGCGCCCTCGGCGGGCAACCAGCAGCCCTGGCAGTTCGTGGTCCTGACCGAGCGCAGCCTGCTGGACGCCATTCCGGAATTCCATCCGCACAGCGCCATGCTCCGCGGGGCGCCCCTCGGCATCGTGGTGGCCGGACGGTCCGACCACGAGCGCTTCGGCCCCTACTGGGTCCAGGACTGCGCCGCCGCGACGGAGAACCTCCTCCTCGCCGCGCACGCCTCCGGCCTCGGCGCCACCTGGTGCGGCATCTACCCGCGCGAAGAGCGCGTGGCCGCCCTGCGGGACCTCCTCGGCATGCCGGCGGAGGTGACGCCGTTCTGCGTGGTCGCCATCGGCCACCCCGGCGAAGAGAAGCCGGCCGAAGACCGGTACGACCCGGAGCGCGTCCACCGCAACGGGTGGTAGGCGGTGCAACGCAGTTTCTTTTTCACACAGATACCTTCCGCTATCCAATCCGATTGACAGCATGCCAAGGGTAGCGTATAGGTTGTCTTGTGTCAGGCGTACGGAGGAACCATAATGACCAAGCTGCTCAAAGACGCTTTCGAAAAGGCGTCGCAACTCCCTGATGATTTGCAGGACGAGTTGGCCCAGACCGTCCTTGACGAATTGCAGTGGGAACTCCAGTGGGACACGACACTGGATGAAAGCGCTGAACTGCTTGATGAATTGGGAGCCCGTGCGCTCAAGGAATTTCGCGACGGCAATACCAAGCCCAAGGGAATGGATGCTTTGTGAATTCGCATCTGACCCGCGAATTCATGGATCGCTTCAACGCACTGCCTGCTCATGTGCAGCGCAGCGCACAGCGCGCCTACAAGACATGGCAAAAGAACCCACAGCACCCCGGCCTGCATTTCTAGCGCGTCGGCGCGAAGGAAGCCGTCTGTTCAGTCCGTGTCGGGATTGGCTGGCGTGCGCTTGGTGTTCTTTCTGATTCCACGGTCATCTGGTTCTGGATCGGCTCCCATGCCGAATACGACAAACTCCTCACCAAATAGTGCCCGATGTACACAAACACGGCTAGGCCGCAAAGGGATCTGGACGACCTTTCCTGACGGCCCGCATTCCAGATCAAGATGGCGTTGCCCTTCAGAAGGACCGTGAACGGGAGGATCGCTTCCCCCTTCGAGCACGTCGTCTTCGACCCCGCCGAAACCATGCCGCGCGCCGACCTCCAGGCGTTGCAGCTCGGGCGGCTGCGCGCCTGCCTTGCCCGCGTGGCCGGGACGGTGCCGTCTACCGCACCGCTCTCGCCGAAGCCGGCGTCACCGCGGAGTCGATCCGCTCGCTCGACGACATCCGGCGCCTCCCCTTCACGACCAAGGCGGACCTGCGCGCGCACTATCCGCTCGGCTTCCTCGCCGTCCCGCGCGAGCGCGTCCAGCGCATCCACGGATCTTCCGGCACCACCGGCAAGCCCACCTTCGTCGCCTACACCGCCGCCGACGTGGCGCTCTGGGCGGGTCTGGTCGCGCCGTTCCTGACCGCGGGCGGCCTCCGGCCCGGGCGCCTCGTCCACATCGCGTTCGGCTACGGCCTCTTCACCGGCGGTTTCGGCCTGCATTACGGGGTGGAGGCGGCGGGCGCGGGCGTGGTGCCGGCGGCGGCGGGCAACACCGAGCGGCAGATCATGCTCCTGCGGGACCTCGGCGCGCACGCCATCGTCTGCACCCCCAGCTACGCCCTCACCATCGCCGAGGTGATGCGCACGCAGGGCGTCGACCCGGCCTCGCTGCCGCTCGCGTGCGGCCACTTCGGCGGCGAACCGTGGACCGAGGACATGCGTCACGCTATCGAGCGCGAGTTCGGTATCCTCGCCTTCAACAACTACGGCTGCATCTGAACGCTCCTGCCCGGACTGTGCAGCCCCCTGCCCGCCCGAGACGCGCTATTGCCTGCCTGTGGCCGCGTGCTCCCGGCCGACCCGCCCGATTCCGCCTCCGCTTCCGTCGCCCCCTGGCCCGCGTCCCCCGCGTTGCGCGGCCTGCTGTTTGTCGTCGCGGGGTTGCCGGGGCTGGTGGTCTTCCTCGGGAGTACGGTCTACCTGGTCGGTATCGTCCGGCACAGCGCCGGACCGGACGTCCACTGGTGGACGCTGCCGCGCGCGCTCCTGGCGCTGGCGACCGGGAGCGCCCTGCTCCTCCTCGGCGTCGGGCGCATTCGCCAGCCGCTCTACCTCGCCCGCTTTCGCGGGGTTGCCGGTCGGCATGTTCCTGATCGCGCCGTCCCGCACCCTCGTCGGCCTGGAGGACGCCAAGGGCGGGATCAATATCCTGACCGGCATCCTCACGACAGTCCTGGCATGGGCGCTCGTTCGCCGCCACTACGGCTGCTGAGGCCATGGCAGTCCCCAACGGCCCCTTCCTCCGGATCCGATTCCGGCCCCGCTGTCAAATCTTCTCGCGATTTTTCCGGAAAAAGGTGCAGCCGGTCTCCGGCAACGCCGATGAAACAAGTGGCGGAAAAGAACGACAAGAGCCAAAACACGAATCCGACCAGACAACCCCCAAGCGAACCCCCCCAAGTTCGCTTCCTCAGTACGGTCCGGGGGATCCCCCAGTCCCCCGGACCCCTCCCTTTTGCCCGTGAATCCGCAGTCCACACAGCGATACAGCGCGCGCGGCGAGTCCGGCGTCTCGCAGCGGGATCCGGTCTGGACTGGCGGGGCCGGGGTCAGGAGTCGTCGTTCAGAACGTCGTGGGCAAGGTCGCGCAGGGCATTGACGTCGAAGGGTTTGCTCATGATGCCGGTAAAGCCGCAGTCGTAAAGGTCATCCTCGTTCCAGCAGTCGAGAACCGCGCTGATGGCGATGACCGGTGCGGTGATGCAGTGCCGCCGGAGATACCACGCCACTTCCGCGCCGTGCTTGCCGGGCAGCATGATGTCGATCAGGAAGCAGTGGAACCGTCTCCGCTCCACCTCGGCAATGGCGTCCTCCCCCGAACCGACCGTAGAAACTTCCAGCCCCTCGTCGGTCAGGATCTCGGAGAGCAGCATCCGCGTATCTTCGTCATCGTCCACCACCAGCGCGCGACGGGTCCGGACGGTGGTTTCCTCTTCGATGGCAGGCGTGGGCTCGTCTTCTGTGAATTCGACCGGCGGGGCGATGCGGCGGGCGTTGATATCAAGCGTCTTGAGGACATTGAGGACGGTGTCCAGGTCCATGTCCTGCTCGGCCGCCCACTGGATGATGTCCAGGTTCTCGCCGCCCTCCTTGATGCGGTCGATCACCTTCTCGGCGACTTCCAGGTTGTCGCTGAACTGCCGCCGCAGGAGCCCGTAGTCGTTCTGGTCCAGTTCGACCCAGAAGCGGTCCCCGTGCAGGTGCTCGATCCAGCGCTCGCGACACCAGCTTCGCCAGTAATTTTTGTGCCAGTCGCGCAGCGCGTTTTCGCCGAGGTCGTGGCCCGCTTTCTCGGACTCGATCCACTTGTAGCGGTCGGCCTCCCGGGTGGCTTCGTCGAAGAGGCGTCCCCGCTCTTCCGGCAGCGGGGCCTGCTCCTCATACGGATCCGGCCGGGGCGTTTCGCCCGCATCCGGAGTGCCGGACGGTTCGTCGGTGGGCGTATCCATGGCATGCACTCGCGCAGCGTGTTGGCGGGGGCCGACGCCGGATTCTTCCGGTTCCGGTTGCCCGGGCCTCTTTCATAGCATACCACGGCCGGAGGCGTCAAGTTTCGAAGTTGTTGCGGGTCCGCATTCCCCAGGCTTTCCGCAAATCGTCTTCCGCCGGTTCCCCTTCCGCGCCCTGCGGCGCCACGCCGGAAGACCCCGATCTTGCAAACCGGTTGCCTTTCGTGGCAAACTGACGGGCCGGCGCCGTGCGGGCGGGTCGATCCCCGGTCCGGCGGCCAACGCCGGGAAGAATCACGGAAACGCTTCCTCCGCCCGCGACAGAGCATACCGGCACGACGGGAGACGCGCGTGGACCTGCAGGATCGCCTTCGGACGCTGGTCGAGGAGCACTACGACAACGTCTACCGGTACGCCCGCTTCTGCGCCGGCGGCGACGCGGAGGCCGAGGACCTCGCGCAGGAGGCTTTTCTCGCCGCGTTCCGGCGGGTCCGCAAGGGCGTCCCGTTCGAGGGCGACCCCGGCGCGTGGCTGCGCGGCGTCGTGCGCAACCAGGCCCGCGCGCGGCGCCGACGCCTCAAGGCCCTGGCGGTGGAGGATCCCGAGGCGCTGCAACCGCTCGACGCCGTCGGCGACCAACCCCTGCAGGAACTCGTCCGCGAGGAGGCGTTCGATGCCCTGGCCGGCTGTCTCGAAAAGCTGCCCGCCGCCGAGCGCGACCTCCTCGGCGAGCGCTACAACGGCGACGCCGGCGTGGAGGCTATGGCAGAAACGGCGGGAATCAACCCCAAGACCCTGCGTGTACGCCTCTTCCGCATTCGGAAGAAGCTGAAAACCTGTCTCGAATCGACCCTCGGGGAGTGGTGCGACCTGTGAATGCCGACGCCCAGCTCGAAGAACGCCTGAGCCGCCTGGCCGACGGGGAACCGCCCGCCGACGGTGATGCGGGGGCCTGGCAGCGCGCCCTGGGCGACCCGCCGGCGCAACGTACGGTCCGCAAATGGGTTGCGTTCGAGCACCTCCTGCGGGCCCTGCTGCAACGTCCTTCCCGGGAACGGGTTGCAGCCGGCAAGGCACGCCTTTTGGCCCGCGCGGCGTCCGAGGCCCGCCGCCGGCCCGCCAACCTGGTGGCCGCGGGCGTGGTGACCGCGATCTTCGTTGTCCTCTGCTGGGCGCTCTGGACCGCGGGGGCGTACCCGGCCGCATCGCTCCGGGGCGACGCGCGGTTTGCGGCCGGAGCCGCGGGGCCGGATGCGCCGCGCGTCGTGCGGTCCGGGGCCGGGCGCGGGACGGTCCTCCTCGGCGGGTACGCCCGGATCGAGCTTGCACCGGACTCCGCGGTGGCGCTGGCGGGTGCGCCTCGCGCGGAGGTGGCGGAGCTGCGGCGGGGCGGGCTGACCGCATCGCTGGACCGTTCCGGCGGCTCGTTGACCGTGCTGGCCCCGGGCGGGAGCGCTGTCCTCCGCGGCGACGCCCGCGTGCGCGTCACGCTCCGGCCCGCCGGCGAGACGCCTGCCGATGAGACGGCGGACGACCCTGGCGAACGGGTGACGGTCACCGTCCTGGCCGGGGAGGTCACGGTCCGGGATGCCTGGGGCTACGCGACACTCGGGCCGGGGGCGATCCGTGTCCTGGGCGCGCCGCCGCCCGGCCGATAGCCGTCCCACCGCCCTGCGACCCCGTGCCAGCGCCGTGCCAGCCCCGGCGGAGCCCTGCCCCGAGCGCGCCGGCCAGGATGCCCTGCCGGGCCGGCGTGAAACGCATGGGGCGCGTGCGACAGTAGTCAACGGAGGGTCCGCGCCGGGGTGAAAAGCGGCCACCCGATCCCTGCGCGGGGACGGACGCCTGCAACTTGACACGGGGATCCGCCCTGCGTACGATACATAACAGGAGTGAGGCGCCCATGCGAAGACGACGCACGCGCACCCGACAGGCCGGCCAGGCGATGACGGAGTATCTGATCGCCGTTCTGGCCCTGATGATGATGATGGGGTTCTGCGTGTACGAATTTGGAGGGTACCTTGGGGATTACTACCTGAATGTCGTAAAGGTGCTGTCGCTTCCGTTTCCGTAAGGTACGGACGAAGCGATCAGAATCCGGGACGGAACGTTCCCTGCATGCGGAGGATACACGAAATGAAACTCGGAATTCGGAACCGTCGGACGCAGCGCGGCCAGGGCATGACGGAGTACATCATTATCGTCGCGGTCATCGCGATCCTGTCGATGGGCGTGCTCTACGCCTTCGGCGACCAGATTCGCGAGCTCTTCTGGGGCGCCGGCACCGAGCTGTCCGGCCAGGACGCCACCATCGAGGGCGAGATGGGCGACAAGGACGAATACACCGGCAATACCATCAGCGATCTCTAGCGCCGTGGAGGATGCCGGCGGGCCGCTCTGGACCGTCCACGCGGCGGCGCTGTTCGTGACAATCCTTGTCGCGGCCGTGACCGACCTCTTCCAGCGCCGGGTGGACAACCGACTGGTTGTCGCCGGAGCCCTGGTGGGCGTCGCCCTCTGGACCCTCCGCGGGGTGCTGGGCGGCGCCGGTGCGCAGGGACTGTGGATCAGCATGACGGGCGGAGCCGCCGGCTTCGCCCTCTTTTTTGCGTTTTACTGGTTTGGTGGCATCGGGGCCGGGGACGTCAAGCTGACGGCGGCGGTCGGCGCGCTGACGAACTGGCGCTTCGTGCTGTATGCCGCCATCTGCACGGCGTTTGCGGGGGCGGTGCTGGCGTTCGGATGGCTGCTGGTCCGTGGCGGCTGGCGCGAAGCGGCGGCGGGGGCGTTCCGATCCTCGCGCCAGGAGCGCCGGGAAGCGGTTGCGGAATCCGCCCCGCAGCGGACCATCCCCTACGCGGTGGCCATCTGCACCGGAACGGCGTGGGCCATCTGGGAATACTACGCCCGCACCGGGCAGTATCCGTGGGGCTGAATCGAGGCCCATGGAGTGGATTTCGAGCCCTCCCGCCGTTGTTTCCTGAAACGAGGCCGGGGATTGCGACAGATCCGTGACGATGGCGACCCGGGCGGGCCGCCGCAGATGCGCAAAAGGGGAGGCAGAACGTGAATCCTGTGCGCCATCGCACCTGTCGACAGGCCTTTGGCCGATTCTGGCGGAACGAAGATTCCGGCCAGGCGCTGGTGGAGTTCGCCCTGGCGGTACCGATTCAACTGCTTCTCGTTTTTGGCATTATGCAGATGGCGTTTCTCTATATCTCCAGCGTCGTGGTGAGCTATACGGCCTATCGCTGCGCCCGCTGCGTTGTCGTCGGCGAGCACGACAACCTGGTCGTCGGGCAATTCGTGATTCACAATCCGAGCGGCGGCCTGGTGGGCTACGGGGACGAATACAAGGGCGCCGACCTGATCGCGGCGACCATGCTGGCCCCCCTGACCGGGCAGCACCTCTCTCCGACCGCCACGCGACCGCCCGAAGTGCAGGTTCCCGGCTGGGGCGGAATTCGCCGCAGCGACATTGCGGCCTGGAAGTCGCGCGTTCACATTGAAGAAGAGTTTGACGGGACCGGAGACCTGGCGGCCATTACCGCTGTCGTCGAATTCAACCAGGAGCTTATCTTCCCCTTCGTCGACGGCCTCTTCCGTCTGATCCTGCCCCGCGCGCACGGCGTGACGGAAGAGGAGATCGCCGACCTGGATCAGCAATACGTCTTCGGCGACCTCGACAGGGAATACACGGCGCTGCGCTACGGTGACGTCCGGCGCGACGGATCCTCCCGCGGAGCCATCCGCGTGATCGGCGGGCGCACGCACTACGTCATTACGAAGGAATGCACGCTCAACGCCACCATGGGCTGGCAGGGGGACTGAACCATGGCGCGCACCTCACGATTTCGCACGGGCGTTGAACGCTTCATCCACGACGAGGGCGGACAGTCTCTTGTGTTTGCCGCCCTCACCTTTTTCGTCCTTACCATTGTCGGCCTGGTCGTGTACGGCGTCGGCTCGGCGGCCAGCACGCAGCTTGAACTGCAGAACGCAGCCGACACGGCGGCGTATGCCGGCGGGCAGGTACTGGTCGACTCGGTGGCGCAGGTGGCCTGGACCAACGAAGCGATGGCGCAGGTCTACTACAACGGCCTCCGGTACGCGACGGACACCGCGGTGCTGGGCGCCCTGGCCGCCTTCAAGCGACACGAACCCTATTACGGGTCCTACCAGGGCTGGGCGAACCTCGATGAGGAAGGACGCGACGAGAACGACTACCGCGCCCTCTTCGCGCCGACGGACACCCAGCTCGGCATCGACGACATTGAAGCGCGCTACGACAACGCCTGGGACCAGGCCGACGAATGGATCCCGCGCGCCGAGGCGTGGC
Source organism: uncultured Planctomycetales bacterium (assembly GCA_964553265.1). Taxonomy (GTDB): domain Bacteria; phylum Planctomycetota; class SZUA-567; order SZUA-567; family JAFGNG01; genus CAZKKD01. The sequence goes on from CAZKKD010000076.1 coordinate 8,876, forward strand.
TCAAGCGGTTGAGCCGCCTCCAGCGCGGCATCGCGGTCCTGGCCCCCGAATCCGTGAAGTGCCAGATCGGCTATACCGCGCTCCAGAACGGGGCCGAGCGGTTCGCCTACTACCCCGGCTTCGTCCTGGCGCCGGAAGATCCGTCCAAGCGCGAGTGCAGCATCGAACGGATCAACACGCCGACACAGTACGGCTGGCACGTGTTTTCGGTACCGGACGGCTACAGCTTTGAAGCGCTTCACGACCCGCCGGACAGCCAGCCGCCGGTTTTGCTGGATCGCTACAACGCTTCCGGTGCGCCCGGCACCGACGGCGTGATGGACACCGTACTCGACACCTGGCACATGGACCTGGTCCAGACGGGCCATGACCCGATCCACATGGACGTCTATGCCTATTACCCCTGCGACCCGACCGGCGGCAACCGCCGGGAGGCGCCGGCCCAGTACCGGATTGAAACGCAGATCGGCACCGAGGCGCACCTCGACCTGGTCCGCGTCATCAGCCGGAACGAGATCTATCACTACCAGGACGGTGAGGAGACCCACCTGGTCGTGGAAGAGAGTGCGGATGCGACGGAGTGGACCATCGACGGGGCCCGGATCCGGCAGCTCCAGGACGGCTCGCTCCAGACCTGGGAGGACGACGACCGCGACGGCGTCGCGGACCCCGACGAGTGGGTGGACCTGCCCGAGACCACCACCATCGACGGGGTCGAGGTGCCGATCGACTACCGCAGCGGGACGGGCGTGCAGATTGTCTATCCAATCCGGATCCGGATGCGGAGCGTGACGCTTACCCTGGTGGAGCCGGTCCGGATCGATTTCCACACGCCCGCCGGCTGGGTCTACGTCCGGGACGAAGCCGCCAGCATCAACGGCATCTCCACCAACCATCCCACCGACCGCTGGGAGCGGCTGGACTGGGGCAACCACGGCCAGACCTACGACAGCCGGGAGGACCGCACCTACCACCGCCTGCGCACCATCGCCGCTGACCAGGAATGGCTGTACGAGTGGATGCGCCTCGGGGCCTACATGGAAGACATGGACCTGCAGAAGTTTGCGCTCCATGCCATCATGGATCACGACCCGTACTACGACGCCAACGTCGTGTCCGCCGACCGGATGGTCTTCCCCAAAGATGGCGACGACGCGCTCTGGAACGCGTTCCCCCGCTGGGCGCGGCCGGCGCGCATCGACGACGCCATTGCAGAAGCCGACGCTTCCATCGCGGACGCCATCGGCTACTACGACGTGGACTACGGCGGCTGGTTCGACATTGCAGCCGGAGAACCGGTTCGCTACCAGGGCCGGAATGCCGCCTACAGCCAGACGCGGGCCTGCTGGTTCTGCAGCGCCGGCGGCAACTGCGAGGCGGTAAGCAGCCGCGTGACCGCCGATGCCACCCTCGTCGACTACGACCCGGGGTCGCCGACCTACGGGCAGACCTGCATCCGGCCCGCCGGCTTCTGGCACGAGGAATGGGCCCAGGAAGGGGAGCGCATCGCCCGGATCGATGCGCTCAACGCCCTTGCCGGCCGCGAGGTCGCGATCGACATCAGCGCCAATCGCTCGGGCCACATCCAGGTCCTCTGCCCGTGCTGCGAACGGAAATACCGCTTCGGGCACAATCCGGGCGATGGCGCGGACTGGATGATGGGCCCGCCGTTCCAGACCGAGGACATCGACTTCCACCGTCAGCAGAGCTATGTCCGCAAGTATCTCTGTCACGGCCTCGGGCAGCACAGCGCCAGCACGCCGGCAAATCCATTCGCCCGGCAGGTGGTGCCGGAAGACCGCGTCTCCATTCAGGCCGCCCAGACCTACGACCCGGACGTCTGGCAGCCACCGCTGGCGCTGACGGCGGAATTCTTCCGCAAGGGGATCACCGTCGGCGCCTGGCGCTCGACGGCCGGGGGCGCCCTCTTCGACACCATCGGCGGGCGTAGCCCGGACCGCGCCCAGCAGCGCGGCGGCATCGTCAACCCCTTCCCGACCCAGGAGGAGCGCAACCCCCTGATGCGCTCGCCGAGCGCCTGGCAGACCGCCGACCGCGAAGACCGCGCGCGCTGGATGTGGGGCCACTTCGGGGTCGCCACGGTCCGGCCCATCTTCTGGAACGACACCGAATACGCGACGCCGACCCAGGCCAGTACCTTCGGGTGGGCCGGGACGCGGCCGACCTGGATCACCGACACGCACGAGAACATCGACCCCCTCCTCCGGCAGGTGAACTGGTACCGCGAGGAGTGGTTGCGCGGGCCGATGAACCTCTTCGACCCGGACTGGGATGCGCGCCTGGTGAGCGCGCGCAAGGCCCTGGACCTGCGGGAGGTCTATACCGGGGAGGACTACATAAGCGGCCGCGTGGCCGAAACCGCGCTCAGCTTCCTCCTTGACGAACTCAGCAAGGAACCGTGGCCCGACAACATCGTGGACCTGCACCGCAACCGGCGGACCTACTCGACCCGCAACCCCGAATGGGCCGTGATGCAGAACTTCCGCCGCATGGGCGCCCCGCCGATGCAGGGCAGTCGCGCCGGCGCGGCCGTGGACTACGACGATCCGGACATCGAACCCATTATCCGCCACTGAGGCGATTGCGAGGACGCCATGGGACCGACCGCTTCCCCCTCTCCCCTGCCCCGCGCCGACGCGGTCGGCCGTGCACCCCACGCCCGACGCGTCCCGACTGGGCAGCGCGGCAATGCGCTGGTGGAACTGCTCCTGGTGATCTTCCCGTACGCCATGATCTTTCTCGGCGTCACGATTCTCGGCCAGCTCGCGCTCGGTCGGCTGGAGGCGCAGAAGGCCGCCGTCTATGCCGGACCGACGTCCGGCGAACAGACCGAAGCCGACATCCGGGATCGGTACTTTCTCGGCATGCAGGACGAACGGCATGCCATCGACTTCTCCGAGGAAGAGAACGTCGCCCTCGCCCAGAGCTACGAGGACGAGGAGCCCATCCTCCCCTTCGACAGCCGGGACGACATCCACGCCGGGTTTGTGCGCATCGAAAACCCGAGGGTCGTCTCCGAGATCACGGTCGAGGACGGGGAGGTCGTCACGACCGAGCGGGTCCAGCGCACCCGGATGGGTGGGTACCTCAACGACTTCGGCATCATGTCGAGCGAACAGGCCACCAGCGAAGGTCGGGAAGGCGACATGGCCACATTGCTCGGCGACTGGCTCACCTACTCGCGCGCACGCGTCCGGTACGGCTATACCTACGGGGGGCCGTCCCTGCCGGGCGAGGAGGCCGGCACGGGCAGGGACCTGCGCCAGGAGTTTGTCCTCCGCGGGCTCGACGGCGAGGAAGGCATTGTCTACTACTCCGCCACCCGCACGGGCCAGGACCACGGCTCGCACCAGCCCCACGTCGACTACGTGCCCCTGGACGAGCTCGCCTTGCTCGACCTGGTGGAGGTGACCGACGAGAGCGGCGGGGTGGTGGACGTGAGCGTTCTGGATCCGGCCTCCATGCCGCCGCCGGTGCTGGACAGCTTCGGCGCCGCAGGCGCGGACGCACTCTTCGACATCATGAGCGGACTCCCCGATGCCCCATGAAGCGCCCCCCGGCAAGGACGCCATCTTGACCCCGCCCCCCCCTTCGCTTAGGATTCGTCTCGCGCGGGCGCTCTACGCGCTGAGCGCGGCGCTGGGGGCGTTCCTGGCCGGGCACCTGCTCCTGCGGTGGGTCGACCCGCCGGCCCC
>CAZKKD010000077.1:0-6313 GCA_964553265.1 uncultured Planctomycetales bacterium
GCGCGCCCGGCGCGTGGGAGCGGACCGCACGCGGCGACCTTCGCGGCTTCGCCTACCCGGGCTGGAAGGAAGCCGACGTGGCCGTCGACGCCATCCGCAGCGCCGGCGGATACCTGCGCGAGCTCCGTCCGGATAAGGAATCGCTCGAGGAGTACTTCATGCGCGAGAACCACCTCTCCCGGACCGGGGTGGGCGCCTGGAGCGGAGGGGCGGACAAATGAGCAACATCTTCCACCTCGCGTTCAACACCTTCCGAGAATCGGTGCGTGACCGGGTGCTCTACGTCATCCTCTTCTTTGCGGCGCTCATGGTCTTCACGAGCCGCGCCATCGGCTGGATCTCGGTGGGGCAGCAGGAACAGATCGTGAAGCACTTTTCGCTTGCGGCGATCAGCTTCTTCGGCGCGCTCATCGCGGTCTTCATCGGCGCGGCGCTGATCCACAAGGAGACGGACAAGCGCACCATCTACACCATTCTCTCCAAGCCGGTGCACCGGTGGCAGTTCGTCCTGGGCAAGTTCTTCGGCCTGACGGCGGTGCTCTTCCTGGTGGTGGCGGGGATGGGGATCGTGGTGATGGCGTTCCTGCGCATTGCGCTGGACGGGCCGGTGGCCCTCCTCTTGGTGCAGGCGGTCTTCTTTACCTTCCTGGAGGTGATGGTCATCACCTCGGTCGCGATCCTCCTCAGCACGGTCGCGAGCCCGGTGCTGGCCGCCATCGTTACCTTCAGCACCTACCTGGTGGGGCAGGTGACGCCGTCGCTGATGGACATCGTGAACTTCGAACCGCTGAAGGAAAGCCAGTACGAGCTGGCCAGCAGGAGCAATGAACTGGCCGTCTTTGTCTCGCAGGCGCACGGGCTGCTGCGGCCGCTGTCGAAGGTCGTTTACATCGTGGTGCCGAACCTGACGCATTTCGGCCTGCGCAACCGCCTGATGTACGATCAGCCGCTGGAGCCGGGCGAGTTCGGATTCGCCATTCTCTATGCGGTCTGCTACTCCGCGGCGATGCTGGCGCTCGCGATGGTCTGTTTCGAGCGCAAGCGCTTCTGACCCCGCGTCCGCTCCTCCGGAGGCTGCCCGATGTCGAGCTGGCGTTCCGCCGCCATCCTCCTGGTCCTCTTCGCCTGCGGGTGGGGTGGGGTGGTCCTCACCCAGCAGCGCCTGGACACGCTCAAGCCGGCCGAGGGGTTCCGCGAAATCCAGTACCTCCCCAAGGGCGAAGCGCTGAAGATTGTGGCCTTCGGCTTCGATGCCCCGCTGGCGGACCTCCTCTACCTCAAGGGGCTCATCTACTGGTCGGAGAACGCCCGGGCGAAGGCGAAGGGCGCGCGCGAGGCGGGGTACCGCTACCTCCACGACCTCTTCGACGCGGTGACCGACCTCAACCCCGCCTTCCGCGAAGCCTACATCAACGGCGGGATGCTGGTCTCCTCGACGGGGAAGGAGCGCATCGAAGCGGCGAAGAGCCTCTTCGAGAAGGGCCTGCAGCGCTACCCGAACGACTGGCGATTCTACGTCAACCTCGGCTCGCTGGCGCTGATCCAGATGAAGAATCGCAAGCTGGCGCGGCACTACTACGCCGAGGCCGCCAAGTGCCCCGGGGTGCCCGAAGACATCATCGGCGCCTGGCGCGGTTTCGAGATGATGGCGATCGACGAGGAAGCCGACTCCCCGCTGGAGCGCTACAACCTGCAGATCGCCCAGTGGGAAGCCGTGCTGGCCGATCCACGCAGCGCCGAGGAGGTGACCCGCTACGCCAGCCGCGACCTGGCGCGCCTGCGTACCCAGCGGGCGGAGTATCTGCTCACGCAGGCGTTTCAGGAGTTCGCCCGCAAGCACGATCGCCCCCCGAAGGGGCTGGAAGACTTTGTCGAGGCGGGCGTGCTGGAGGAGAGGTACGTCGACGAACTGAACGCCTTTCCCTACTACGAGGGGGGGGACGAGTGGGCGTCTCTTCCGGACGGGCGGGTGCGCAGCCTGCGCGAGACCGCGCGCCTGGTGCGCGCCTACAACGCGATGGTCTACAACGCCCGCTCCTCCTACACGGGCCTCCACGGGCGTCCGCCGGAGAGCCTGCAGGACCTGGTGGACGCGGGGCTGCTCGGCGCGGCGCCGGAGCACCCCCTGGCCCCGCTCGGCTACAAGCTCGTCTTCGACCCGGAGTCGGGGGAACTCCACTCGCAGCCGGCGCTGCCCCTGCCGCCGCCGCCCGTCGGCGCCGGCTGACGAATCTGACGAAGCGCACACCTGCTCCGCGCAACCCGCCTGCGCGAAGCATCGCACAATGCGCTAAAAGTCGTTCTCCAGGATCGCCTTCGCCCGGCGGCAGAGCTCCTTGCCGTAGTCGGTCCAGGCGCCCTGGCCCCAGTAGCGGTAGCAACTGGTCTGGCTCGCGAGCAGGTAGAAGAGCGCCTTGCGGTAGCGCGGATCGTCGCTGTCGACGCCGGCCTCCAGCACCACTTCGTTGAAGCGGGCGCTCGTCTCGTTCATCGGGGTGAGGACATCGTCGTAGCCCTCCACCCAGGAGCGGTCGTTGGTCCAGCTCCCGCCCTCCATGTGAAAGCCGCCGTCCTCCTGCTGGATGGCCTTGATCGCCTCGGCCAGCTTCTCCGGGCCCTCGCCGGGGGTGAAGCGCTCGTAGAGCTGCTTCTGCTTGACCGGCTGAAGAACCGGGAGGTCGTCCTCGGTGACGCCGGCGGCGAAAAGGTGCTCCAGGTATTCGCTCGCGTTCATCGCGGGGGTGTCGCTGCCGCTGGCCTCGCGCATGGTGTTGCGGAAGCCGTCGGGGAACTCGTTCATCATCACGCCGCCGTTCTCGCCGTCGCCGATCTGGGTAACGAGCGGCGGGACCTGCTTGCCGGCAAGCTCCCAGCGATCGAGCCCCTTCGCCTCGTGGAAGGGCTGCATCTGCGCCACGAGCTTGGTGTCCGATCCCTGGGTCTTGACGATGGCGAGGATGCTGGCCTCTTCGCCCTGGCTGTTCTTCACCACCAGCCGGTGGGGGAGGTGCGGCCGGTCGCTTTGATGCCCGGTCTCGGGGCGCTCGACCGTGTGCTCCTGCACCAGCACCCAGCGGAAGCCGCAGTCGCGCAGGATCTTCACGAAGCCGTGGGCCACGTCGGGGTGGTTCGGGAGGGCCATCTCCGACGGGCTGAAGCCCCGCACGCGGGCCAGTGCTTCCCACCCGAAGATGGCGGCGAAGTGCTGCTGCCAGGCCAGCACGTGGAGCCGGTAGTCCTGCAGCGGCGTCGAGGGCGCGACCGCATGCCCCCACGGGCAGCCGAGCCACTCCACGCAGCGGCGGTAGGCGGGGTCGCAGGTGACGGGCTGGAGCGTCTCGATCACGTCATGGAGGCCCTGGTCCCGGAACCCGTAGAGAAGCTCGCCGCTGTAGTCGAGCATGACGCGCGGCTCCTTGCCCTCGTTGACGAGCTCGGGCACGAACTCGCCGATGCGCTTGTAGCACCAGTGGAAGACCGAGGCGTTGTGGTTGTCGCCCACGTCCTGGTGCTCCATCATGTACTGGAGGTGGCCGATGACCCGGGCGGTCTGCAGGTCGTCGCCCCCCGCGGGCACCAGCGGCTGGTGCATGTGCAGCGCAATACTGAACGCGCTCTTCGCGGCGGCGAAGTCGATGCTGCTTTCGGGTCGATACTGCTCGCCCTCCTGCTGCATCACCTCGCGGACGCGATCCTCCTGGCCGCTGATGTTCGGGAAGCCGTCGATGAGTTCCGGGATGTCGCTCATGGGTATCCTTTCCGGGTCCTGGCCGCGTGGCCGGTGTCTGTCCTCTCGGAGTTTTCGCTGCAGAAGCCGCTCGTGCCGAAAAACGGGCCGGCCTGCCCGATACGGGACAGCCGTGCGGGCAGCATACAGCCTGCAACTTCCGATCCTCCAGAGCGCAGCCGGCGAATCAAGTTCGGATTTGGTGGGGGCCTGCTATCTTGCAAAGGCCGAAACAAGCAAGCCCGGATCGTGGTGCAGGTTACCGGGGATGCGAAACAACCTATTCCATAATCGCATGTAGGACTCCTTTCGCACAAGGCCAAGACGGAAGGGCCTACTCCTCTTCTTCCAGTACGAGTCGTTTGTGGTGGGGCGAATGGGTCCGACAGTGTGCAACCGCTCTGCAGAGCCGCAACATGACATTGTCCGGAAGCGGGGCCAGGGGCTGAATCCGTCGTTGGCTCACCTTCGTCAGAAACGCATCTTTCGGCCAGACCATTGCGCTTTCGCAATCGATCAGCGACCCTTCGGGCAGAGAGGCATAATCCGTGGGAGTGAGCGCGACCAGCACCTCGGGTGGCCGGTGTCGCTTGCGTTCGGCAATCTGTGTCGTGGCGGTGGGAACGAAGAGCACCTCGTCGGCATCCGGATTCCGATTGAGGATGAAGAAATAGCGGTGTTTCGGCTTCGAATCTGTCCGGAATTGATACTCCATCCGAAACGCACCGCCACGGACGAGCACTTGACGGGCGACAAGTTCGGGAGGAAGGTGTCGATACAACAGGCTACCCTATCGCGGCACGTGCGTCGTTGTCGTCTCGGAGAATGTCGAGCATTGCGGGGGCATCCGCGTCTTTGAAAAAGTCCTCAAAGGGGATGGCAAACGATTTCCGGGAGGCGTCGTCGCGCCAGTTGTCGGTCCAGAGCCGGTAGGCGTGGCTGAGGTCGCGCAGGCGAAACCCGTCCATGGCGCCGTAGCGCGCGTTGACGGACGCCAGGGCTTCCAGATCCGATTCGGCAAGGAAGTCCTCATTTGGTGCTTCGTCGGCCACGATTTCTTTGCCGCTGCGGTGGAACTCCGTGATGGGATTTGCGTTTGGCTTGACTTCTTCGTAGAAGCTGGAGGCAACCGGTCCGTGCTCCAGGGCGCAGTACGGCCCGCCGGTGATGGGGCGGCCATAGCGGGTGAGGTGCTCGAAGTCCGCGAGGAAGAGCAACTTGACGAGCTTGAGGACGCTCATCTGCCCGCCATGATGGTGCAGGAACCACAGGGCTGCATTTCGCGCCCGATTGGGATCATAGGGAAAGCGGATTTCCATTGCCCATCTCCAAACGGTCTCACCTGGAACACAACCACAATATACACTATACGATAGCCGGGATCCAGCAGCATTTCCACCGTGCTGTGTCGGAACGGCGGGTGTTGCCCGTGGACCTGCCGGAGTCTCTGCGCCGTTACGCCCCCGCGGGGGTCCAGGTCTGGCCGTTGTCGGCCGGCAGGAGGCAGGGGTTGGCTTCCTTGGCCTTGAGGGCGAGGAGGAAGTCCTTGGCGTAGGCGCGGGTGGCGCGCTTGCGGAAGGCGTCGACGGGATGCTCCACCTTCAGCGTGGCGCGCATCGTCATGGCCTCCTCGGAGGTGTCGAAGCCCTCGGGCGGGATGATCTCGCCCTCGCCGATGGCGGCGTCGGTCAGCATCAGGTAGGCCGCGAGCGTCTTGTTGGTCGGGCCGAGCCCCTTGCTGTAGAGGTAGCTGCCCTCCAGGAGGCTGTTCAGTTCCTGGGCGGTGGGGCGGTCGACGGGGTCCTGGTTGAGGCACTGCATGATGATGGTGCTGAGCTTCGGCGTTTCGAAGTGTTCGTTCGGCACCGGCCGGAGGATCTCGTCCGGGGCGCGGAGCGGATGCGCAAACTGGGCCTTGAGGTTGGCGACGCGGGCGGCCGTGGTGGCGCCGGTGACCTTGTAGGGCGGGTAGCCGGTGAGGGCCTCGTACCCGATCACCCCCAGCGCCCAGATGTCGCTGGCCTGCGTGGCGTTGCCGTCCAGCTGCTCCGGGGCCATGTAACGGGGCTTGCCGACGATCTTCGCGTTCTCGCCGCCCTCGAAGTCGCGGAACGCCCGCGCCACGCCGAAGTCGGCGAGCTTGGTGATGCCGGCGCGGGCCATGAAGAGAATGTTCGACGGCGAGATGTCGCGGTGGACCAGGTCCAGTGACGCTCCGTTTTCGTCGGTCAGGTCGTGCGCTTCGGCGAGCGCGATGACCGCCTTGTTGAGGACGAAGCCCACCATCGCCGGGCACATCAAGAGCCGGTTCTGCCCGTGGTCGCGCAGGACCTTCTCGAGGCTGGGGCCGTTGACGTACTCCTGGACCATGAAGTAGAGCTTGCTCTTCTTGGGCGGGCTCACCTTGCCGGTGCGGGCGCTGCGGCGGCCCGGGAGGGTGAGCTCCTTGCTCTCGAGCGCGAGCAGTTCGACGATGGTGCCCTGGCCGAGGTGGGCGAGGAGGCGCGACCCCTCGATGAGGCGCTCAATCGCGGCCTGGTCGTGGGTGTCCTTCAGCATCTTGACGGCGACCGGCTTGCGGACGTC
>CAZKKD010000077.1:6323-12573 GCA_964553265.1 uncultured Planctomycetales bacterium
GAGGGCAGGGAAGCGGGTGCCGCAGCCGCCCTCGCCGGGCTCCGCGATGAGTGCGTGGCGGCGGGCGGAGTGGAGCGTCTCCGCGCCGTCCTTGCTCGCCGGCATGACGCGCTCGCCGTGGTCGGCCATGCCCACTGCCGGGGCCGCGGCCGCGACCGGGCTCTTGCCGCCCGGGGCGGTGCGCGGTCCGGTGCGCGGCGTGCGCGGACCGCCGCGGGGGCGTCGGGACGTCTGTCCTGGGCGATGTCCCTGGGCCATGCGGTTTCTCCGAGAGCGTGCTTGCGGCGTGGGGCATCACCGGTCCGCGGCGACCGGTGCGCCGAACGTCCCCGAGCTTATGTCGACGGGGCGGGGGGTCAAGTGAAAACGCACCGGTCGGCGCGTCGTGCGGCCGGAGGCATTCCTCCGGGCGCGTCCTCAGGCCACGATGCGGCGCCGGAACGCCAGCACCGCCAGGGCCAGGAGCAGCGAGACGTAGATGAGCGCGTAGAGGATGGAAGCGCCGAGCTGGTCCCATTGCGGGGTGACGCTGCGCATGAGCGCGTCGAGCGAGAATCGCGTTGCCGTCCCCGCCGCCCCGGCGGCTCCGGAAGCGGCCTGCGCCGTGGCTCCGCCGGCGGGCAGGCGGCCGGTGATCCAGAGCCCGAGGAACGTTTCCGGCGCGGCAAAGCGCTGGAGGTTCGGGGCGATGTAGAGCACGAGGCTCAGGACGATCTTGGCCACCGCCGGCAGGCCCGAGCCCTTGAGGAGCGGGGCGATGAGCCCGATGCCGTAGCTCAGCAGCGTATAGATGATGGTGAAGCTGATGCAGGGGACCTCGCTCAGGCTGGTGCTGAAGAGGAGCGCCATCGCCGCGACGACGCTTACCCGCAGCGCCCCCATGGCGACCGACCGCACCAGTTCGCCGTCCGGCGGCAGGCCCTGCGTCCAGAGCGCGCCCGCCGTGAAGAGGGAGCAGACGCCCATGAAGAGCAGCCCCAGCCCCAGCACGCCCAGGAACTTGCCGAGGACGAACTGGTGCCGCTTCAGCGGTTTGGTGAGGACGATGAGGAGCACCCGGCTGGTAACGTCGCGGGGAATCTCGGTCGCGGCGGCGACGACGGTCAGCAGGATGGCAATGAGGCTGATGAGGCCGACGGCGCGGTCGCGGTTGCGGATGATCTGCAGCGCCGGGTCCGGGCCGGTGTCGCTGGCCACGAGGAAGAGGACCAGGCACGCGCCCCCCACCAGGCCCCAGAACCACCGGGTTCCGATGCGCTTGAAGACCACCTCGGCGATGGCGAACTCGCTACCGAGCAGCATGGCGGATCGCTTCCTGCGGGCCGGGAACGCGGCCCCCCCGCTCCCGGCGTGCGCCGGGAGCGGGGGCGGCTGCGGGGGGTTCCGGGGCTACTGGCCGTTGCGGTGTTCCTGCCACCAGGCTTCCCACTGCTTCTCGGACTCTTCGCGCGACTGGCCGGTGACGTGGCAGAAGTCGCCGCGGAGCTGCACGATCTGCTTGAAGCTGTCCCAGGCGGCGTAGCTGATGCCGTAGGGCTTGACGCGGGTGCCGGTGTAGATGTCGTAGAAGTCGCCGGGGTTGTACGACCGCAGCGAAACGTCGCTGTAGTGGCCGTCCGGGGCGATGTCGTAGAAGATCTTGCGGACGACCTGCATGTTCTTCTTCGCCGCGTCGTCGGCCTGCTTCCAGTAGGTGAGGGCGAGGTCCTGGGCCTTCTGCATGATGCGGTTGCGCAGGTCCTCGTCGACCTCGCTCATGACCCCGTCCTCGTACATCATCTCGCCGCCTTCTTCGGCGGCCATCTCGCCCTCGGCGCCGGCGTCCGGTGCGGCTTCGGCACCGGCTTCGGCGGTCATCTCGCGGGCTTCCTGCGCAGCTTCGCGTTCGGCCTCCAGGCTCTGGGCGATCTTCTCCTTGTAGTAGTCGTACCAGAGCTTCAGGACGCTCAGCTCGTTGTTGTCGATGCCCTTGATCTCGGCGCGCTTGCGCAGCCACGAGGACTCGACGTAGCTCGGGTACCCGCCGAAGTCCATCGCTTCCTTCAGGTACTTGGCGGCCTCCTCTGTCGCTGCCATCTTGGCCTCGTCCGACTCGGCGCGCCGCCCGATGAAGTTGGTGGTGATGTGCGCGCAGAGGTGGCTGCGCTTCCAGGTCTTCTTGCTGCAGAGGTCGTTGCCCTTCTGGAGGAGGGCGATGGCCTTTTCGGGCTGCAGGTGCGCGATGTGCATGGCGCCGAAGTCGTAGTACTTCTCGGTGTCCGGGCTGAGGTCGGTCAGGCGGTCGAGCTGCTGGTAGTAGTAGCCGGCCATCTGCTTGCCCTTGTCGTCGGTGCCCATCTTCACCTCGGGGTCGCCCATCTCCTGCAGGAGGCCAATCCACTGCACGTCGGCGTAGAACTTGTCGATGCCGAGCATGGGCATGTAGACGTTCTCCAGGCGCTTGGGCACCTGCTTGTACATCTCCTCGCGGAGGGGCATGAGCTTGCTGGAGCTGATCACGATGGCGAGCACGAGCGCCACCACCATGATGAGGACCGATACGACCGGAATGCCTTTCATCGTCTTCTCCTTGCGCGTCTTCGGTTTTGGTCTTCGTGCCTTCGCTTCCCGTCTGGCGGTCCCGTCAGCTGATGTCCTTGCGGCTGAACAGGAGCGTCGCCAGTCCCGTCAGCGCCAGGGCGTACAGGACGGCGTAGGCCAGGCCCCAGTAGATGAACGCGTTCGGCACCGCGATGCCGCCGGTCACCTCCGACTTGATGTCGGTGTTCCAGAAGCTGGGCAGGATGTAGTAGACGAACGAGAGCGACTCGTTGACGCGGGGAATCATGAACGTCGCATGCCCCACGAAGAAGACCACGAAGACGCCGATGGCCGCCAGCGTGTCGGAGAGGATGAGCGACAGCACCAGCCCCGCGCCGGTGAGGACCAGCGCCTCGCCGGCGACCAGGACGGCGCCGTAAATCAGGTCCGCGTTGAACGCATCGTACTTGAGCTGATAGACGATGACCGAGCCCGCCGTGACGATGGCGATGTTGAAGAGCGCCAGCAGGCCGACGCCGACGAACTTGCCCCAGATGAAGGCGCTGCGGCCCATCGGTTTGGTGAGGATGAACTGCGCCGTCTTTTCGCGCAGCTCGCGCGGCACCTCAAAGGCGGCCACCATCGCCGTGAGGAGGCCCACCACCGTGACGATGGCGAGCGCGCAGTCGGCCATGAGCTGCTTGTCGAGGCCCATGGACAGCTCGTGGTACAGGCCCATGGCCGCGACGTCGAGAATGCAGATGACGAGGATCACGTACAATGCCTTGAGGCGCGCGAAGCGTTCGAACGTGCTCTGCGCCACGGTAATGATGTCGCTCATGCCTGTTCCCCTTCTCCCTGTGCGCTCCTTGCCTGGTCGTCCTCCTGCACGCGTCGCAGGAAGAACTCCTCCAACTCCTCTTTTTTGCCTTTCACCTCCGCAATCCGTCCTCCCGCGTTTTCGATGAGCGGAACGAGCTTGTCCTTTCGTTCCGGGTCGTCGAGGGTGAAGCCGAACCGCCCCTTCTTCATCACCACCGAACTGCAGAGCCCCTCGGCCTTGGCAAGCGCCTCGGCGGGGACATTCTCGGCCCACACCTCAATGCCTTTCTCGCCCAGGATCTCGTGAATCTCGCCGGCCTCCACCAGGCGCCCGTGGTTGATGATTCCGATCATGTCGCACATCTGCTCCACGTCCGAAAGCACGTGCGACGAGAAGAAGATGGTCTTGCCCTCGTCCTTCAGGTTGGCGAGGATCTGCTTCACGTCGCGCCGGCCCATCGGGTCGAGGCCGGTGATGGGTTCGTCGAGGATGACGAGGTCCGGGTTGCTCATCAGCGCCTGGGCAATGCCGATGCGCTGCAGCATGCCGCGGCTGTAGCCCTCCAGGCGCTGGTCGGCCGCCTGCGTCAGGCCGACGCGGTCGAAGAGCTCGTCGATGCGGCGGGAGCGTTCGAGGCGGTTGAGGTGGATCAGCTTGCCGCAGAAGTGCAGGAAGTCCCGGCCGCTCAGGTGGCCGTAGAAGGTGGGGTTCTCCGGCAGGTAGCCCACCCGCTCGCGCACCTCCTGGTCGCGGCTGTCGATGTCGAAGATGCGGCTCGCCCCCTTGTCGGGGATGATGAGCCCCTGGAGGATCTTGATGAGGGTGGTCTTGCCCGCCCCGTTGGGCCCCAGGAATCCGTAGATCACCTTTTCCGGGACGGTCAGATTGAGGTGGTTGAGCGCGACCACTTTGCGTCGGGACAGCCACCAGCCGAAACGCTTGTACAGGTCCGTCGTGACGATGGCGCTCATGGTCCGTCCTTGTTCTGCCGTCCGTGCCCGAACCGGTACGCAACCGTGTGGTCCTGCAGGGTTGCTCCGGCGAACCGCAGCCCTGCGGCGGTTGCGCTTCAATTGTCCAAGTGATTGACGACATTGATATTAACACTTGCGCCACCGCTTCGCAAACGAAATCTCAGCGCCCACTCCAGTTTTCCCGGTGCAGCGGCGTTTCAGCAAGGTCGCATCCACCTTTGAAACAAGAGGTTATCGGAAATGCGGTCCATTTGTCCTCATCCCCGACTGCCGGCGGGTCTCAAGAAACCGCTTGCTCTCGACGATAGGATCCATATGAACACAATCCTCGGTTGCCGCCGTGCGCGGGGGCGGCGAACCTGGGGGGGAACCGGCATCGCCCGCGCCAGCCGACCATCGAATGGAACCTGTCATGATCACCAAGCGGGAGTGCTACTGCGCTGTTCGCGAGACCACGGTCGAAGCCGTCGTGGAGGAGAGCCGCAAAGGCAAGGGCAAGGACGCCGAGGTCCGGCACGCCTTCCTGCGCTGCAGTCAGTCCAGGGAATGCCCGAAGAGTACCTTCTGCCGCTTCGTCAACCCCTTGACGACGCGGAATCCGCTGTCGCTGGACACGGAGAAGGAGACGGCGGCCTGAGCCGCGGCCGTGTTCGCCCGGGCCCAGCGGCTGTCGCGCGCCGCGGAGACAGCCTTTCCTGCGCCCCGCGCCTGCCCAGGGTGCGGGGCGCGGTTCGTTTCCGGGATCCGCAGCGGTCCGGCGCGCGGGCGGACTACTGCCTGCCGAGCGCTGCCAAGACGTGGTCGGTGGGCGAATCGGGTGTTGCCGGTCCGGTGGCCGCCTGCATGGCGGCCGCGAAGAGGCGCTCGTCCGGCACCAGGCTGGTGCTTGTCCGCTTCGCCGGGGTCCGGCCTTCGTACATCTCCGCCCACGTCTCTTCGAACGCCTTGTCGAACGAGCGGTCCTCCGCATAGCGGCGCGCGGCGCGCTGCATGCGTTCCCGCTCCGGCTGGTCGGCCAGCAGGTCCCGGATGGCCGCGACCAGGGCGTCGCGCTCGTTGGCCGGGACCACCCGCCCGGTGACGTCGGGGACCAGGTTCTCCTTCGGGCCGCCGCGGTCGCTGACGATCACGGGCAGGCCGCATGCCTGGGCTTCCAGCACCACGTTGCCGAAGGTATCGGTCGCGCTCGGAAAGACGAAGAGGTCGCTCTCGGCGTAGACCGCCGGCAGATCGTCGCCCTCCAGGTACCCGGTGAACGTGGCCGGCGTGTCGCGCAGGGCGGTGCGCATCTCCTCCAGGTACGGACCGTCGCCCACCACGACAAGGTGCGCTTCGGTCCCGTCCCGGACCAGGCGCCGGAAAGCGTCGACCAGCAGCGGCAGGTTCTTCTCGCGCGAGACCCGGCCCACGTAGAGGATGCGGGTGGCGTCCGGTACCCCGAAGCGCGTCCCGAGGAGGTCGGCCGCCCGGTCGGGCCGGAACCGGCCGGCAGCCCCGCCCCGCGGGCAGCTGCGCGCCTTCTCCCCCGTCATCCCATGGTCGATGAGTTCCTCCACCGAGGCGCGGCTGCAGGCCCAGACCACGTCCATCTGGTTGTAGAACCAGAGGATGTACTTCCACATGAGCTCCTCCATCGCCAGGTCGCCGGTGAGCACGCTGGCGTACTGGGGCAGGGCCGTGTGGTAGGTGCCGACGAGCGGGAGGTCCAGGATCCGCGCCGCCGCCAGGCCCGCCAGGCCCCCCGGCCCGGGCGTCGCGGTGGGGATGTGGGTGAACCCCTTCCCGCAGCAGACGTTCAGCACCTCCAAAAGCGGCGGGAAGGCCAGCTTCAGCTCCCGGTACTCCCCCAGCGCGTACCGCCCGACCGACTGGACGTTCCGCACGTCGGCCCGGCCCCCCGGCCGGGCGGCGCAGCCGACCCCGGCCCGTGCCC
>CAZKKD010000078.1:0-4683 GCA_964553265.1 uncultured Planctomycetales bacterium
CAGGCGGTCCTCGAGCGCGCGCAGGTCGGCGGCCGCCCGCTCGGCCCGGACGGCGATGGCCTGGTTGGCCTGGACCGACCAGTACTGCGCGACGGCGGCGAGGGCGACCTCGTTGCGGACCTGGCGGACGGCCTCGGCCTGGGCGTGGAGGCGGGCGCGGTCCTGGGTGAGACGGAGGTAGCCGATGCCGAAGTCGAGGACAGACCAGGTGGACGTGAGCCCGGCGTCGCTGCGGACGCGGGCGCGGTCCTGCTCGGCCGGCAGGTCGGCGCCGTCGGCGAGGCGCCGGCGTTCGCGCGCATCGGGCCGGGACCTGCGGGTGCGCTCCAGGCCGGCGCGGAGCTGGGGCAGGAGGGTGGTCCGGCGGGCGGCAAGGTCCTGCAGGCGCACGCGCCAGCCGGCCTCGGCGGCCAGGATGTCGGGGTTGTTGCGGAGCGTGACGCGCAGCACCTCGGTCAGCGTCAGGGGTTTGGCGGGGAGTTCGGGATCGCGCTGGACGGCCGCAAGTTCCGCTTCGGCATGCCGGTTGCGCGCTTCGTCCGGAGACGGAAGCGGCGCCCAACCGCAGCCGGCCAGGCCAGCGATCGCCAGGAGGTGCAGTGCAAAGCGGCGGTGGAGCATGCGATCCCGTCTCCCATGATCCGAACCCGGTTGCGGGCAGCGTTCGCCGACAGGGGCAGAACCGTGCGCGCAGACGGCGCGGACACACTGTCCCCGCGGCGGCACGAGGCCGCGTCCGGAACCAACCGATTCTGCGACGGGCTCAAATTTTTGGCAAGGAGAAATGTCATGGCCGGAACGTCGGAACCTTCCCCGGCGGCCACCGGGGGGGAGGGCGGCGCACCGGCCGGGACGGGAGATCAGTTCTGCAGGGGCGGGGGCGCGATGCGGGCGGGGCCGGCGGGAGCGGCGCTGGCCGGACCGCCGTCGGGGGCCTGTCCCGTGGTGGTGTGCGAGCGGCCCGCGATGGCCAGGACCTGCCGCTCGATGGCGTCCGGGTCGCTGCTGTACTGCCGCGCGTTGGCGAGGGCGGTGCGGAACTCGTCCTCCCGGTCGAGCGCGGCGCAGGTGAGCGCCCGGCCGGCCCAGGCGCGCGGGGACTCGGGCCGGAGCGCGAGGAGCGCGTCGTAGGCGGCCAGCGCCTGCTGGTGGTCCCCGCGGGCGTAGAGCGCGTTGGCCCGGCCGAGGTGGGCCCGGGCGGCGTCGGGAAGCCCGGCGAGGACGCGGTCGTAGTCGTCGATGGCTTCGTCGTAAGCGCCGAGGAGGAAGTGGGTGTGGCCCCGGTGCTCGAGTGCGGCGAGGTCGTCGGGCTGCCGCGCGAGGGTGGCCTCGAAGTCGCGGACCGCCTCGGGGAGGCGGCCGATCTTGGCCCGGGCGAGGCCGCGGTTGAAGAGGACGTCGGGGTTGTCCGGGTGGAGCGAGAGCGAGCGGGAGTAGTCCTGGATCGCGCCGACGAGATCGCCGGTCTTGCTGCGGATGTTGCCGCGGAGGCTGTAGGCGTCGGCGGCGTCCGGGTCGAGGCGGATGAGGCGGTCGCAGTCGGCCAGCGCCAGCAGGTACAGGCCTTCCCGGTACCGCGCGACGGCCCGGCGGAGGAGGGCGTCCGGGTCGAGCGGATCGGTGCGTCCGCCGTCGGCGGGCGGCGCACCGGTGGCTTCCGCCTCGCCGTCGACAGGCGGCGCGCCGGTCCGGTCGGCGACGTCGGCGGCGAGGGCGGCCCGGGCGGCGGTGAGGGCGTCGCGGAGTTCCTGTGCGTCCTTCGTGAGGGTTTTGTTGGCCTGCTCCAGTTCGTCGAGCCGCGCGGCGCGCTCGGCGAGGGCGTCGCGCTCTTCGCGGAGCTTGCGGTTGGCTTCCTCGACCGCCCGCAGTTCGGCGACCTGCTGCTGGAGGTCGGCGTGCGCGGCCTCCAGGCGGGCGAGAGCCTTGCGGGCGTCGTCGGCCTCCCGCTGGCTGCGGCGGGCGGCCTCGAGTTCGGCGGTGAGCGCTTCGGCCTGCATGCGTGAGCGTTCGGCCTCGTCGGCCTTGCGGCGGGCCTCCTGGAGCTGATCGCGCAGGCGCTGGCGTTCGGCTTCGTCGGGCGTTGCCTGTTTCCGGGCGTCGCGCAGTTCCTCCACGGTTTCGCGAAGGGTGGCGTTTTCGCGGCGGAGGTCGGCGCTGCGGGCCTGGAGGGCGGCCAGTTCGGCTGCGGTGTCCGAAGGCGTTGCGGCGGCATCCGGAGCGGCAGGGGGCGACGCTTCGGGGCTGTCGGGGGCGCCGAGGAGCGCCAGGAGCGCGCCGAGCGCGGCGCCCAGCACGAGAAGCGCGGCCTTGCCCGGCAGGCTGGCGAAGAACGGCAGCGGCGGGGGCGGGGCGTCCCGGCGGCGCGCGTGCGGGACGGTGGCCTCGTCGACGGCCTCGGGCAGGGCGTCGATTTCGGCATGGACATCGGCGGCCGGGGCGTTGTCCCCGGCGGCGTCGGCCGGGCCGAGCGCTTCGTCCAGCTCTTCGCGAAGCGCGTCGGCTTCGGCGCGGAGGGCGTCGGCCTCGGCACGGGGAAGCGCACCGTCCAGTTCGTGGCGCAGGCGGTCCCGTTCTTCGCGGAGCGCGGCGGCGGCCTCCGCTTCCGGTTCGAGAGCGGCCAGGCGTTCGCGGAGATTCTGCGCCTCGGTCCGCTCCGCTTCGGCGTCGCTGGCGGCCTGGAGGAGGCGGTCCTGTTCGGCCAAGCTGTTCTTCAGCGCCTGGACCTCCTGGGCGGCCTCGGCCTCCCGGTGGGCGGCGTCCTCGATGCGGCCGGCGAGTTCGGCCTGTTCGGCGCGGAGGCGTTCGTTCTCTTCAACGAGGCGGTCGACCCGTTCGAGGCCGGACTGGATCTCGTCCAGTTCGGTCCGGAGCGCCTCGGCCTCGTCGGCGAGGGGGGCGAGGACGCGCAGCCGCTGCTGGAGACGATCGTTCTCCTGGCGCAGGTTGTCGGCGCTGCCGGAATCGCGCTCGGCGCGGTCGAGGCGTTCCTGGAGTTCGTCGCGTTCGGCGCGGAGACGGTCGGCCTCGGCGGCGGTGCGTTCGAGCGTCGCGAGGCGTTCGCGCAGGGCGGGCGCTTCGGCGGCGTCGGAGCGGGCCTGCCGGTGGGCGGCCACCTCGGCGTCGAGGCGGCTGCGGAGCGCTTCCGCTTCGGCGCGGAGTGCGGTCACGTCGGCGTCGGCGTTTTCGGCAGCCTGCAGGCGTTCGCGCAGGGCGGCAAGCTCTTCGTGGGACGCGTCGGACCGGGCTTCGCCGGCGCGGATGGCTTCCTGGAGCTGGCGACTGAGGTCCGCGTTGTCCCGGCGGAGGGCGGCGGCGGCTTCCGCTTCGGCCTCGGCGGTTTCCAGGCGGGCGCGGAGGTCGGCGAGGGCGTCTTCGCGCGCGGTCACCTCGTCGACGGAGGTGCGTTCCAGTTCGGCGAGCCGCTGGCGGAGCCCGGCGGAGGTGTCGCGTTCCGTCTTGAGGGCGATCACCTGCCGGTCGACACGCCGGGAGATCTCCTCGAGCAGGCGGAGGAGGTCTTCCCGGGATTCCGGCGGCGGCGGCATGTCCGCTGACGGCGCGTCCGAAGGCATTGGGCATCGTCTCCCGTGGGCTGCGTCGGCTCGCCGTCCCGCCTGCGCGCGCGTTCGACCCGGCGCATCGGCCGGATTCGGTCCGAAAGCGCCCGCGGTCGCGGCCCCTGCCGTTCGGCGGGGCGAGACGTAACGAATCATTGTCCGCAAGCCCGGAATGGATATCAAGCAAGAATTGCCGCCCGCCGGACCGTGCGCCTGTCCGTCGGCATGATTCGGACGCCGCCGGAGGGCTGCGGGGTTCGGTTAGGCGTTCTGGTCGTTTGCTCCGTCTCTGCCCTTCTCCGGGACGCGCGCTTGACACCTTTTCGGGGCACGGGTACCATTGCGGAACGGGAAGACCGAATCTCGGAGATGTTGCGGGGAGGATGCGTCGCGCGGACGCCGAGACGGCCGCGGAGCGCTGCGACGCCTGGGTGAAGGAACGCCACCATGGTGACGATCGAAGAACTGCTCCGCGAGCTGATGGAACGGAAGGGCTCGGACCTGCACATCTCGGCGGGCAGCCCCCCGCGGATCCGGTCGGACGGCGCCCTGCAGCCGACCCATCATGAGCCGCTGTCGTCGGAAGAGACCCAGCGCATCATCTATGGCCTGCTGGACAACGACCAGGTGGCCAAGTTCGAGCGCGAGAAGGAGCTGGATTTTTCCTTCGGCATCAGCGGAATCGGCCGTTTCCGCGTCAACGTGTTCTACCAGCGGGGCGCCATCGGCAGCGCCATCCGCGTCATCCCGTACACCATTCACAAGTTCGAGGATCTGGGGCTCCCGCGCACGGTCTGCGAGCGCCTCTGCAGCCTGCCGAAGGGGCTGGTGCTGGTGACCGGCGCCACCGGCAGCGGCAAGTCGACGACGCTTGCCTCGATGATCGACCACATCAACATGACGCGCGAAGAGCACATCATCACCATCGAGGACCCGATCGAGTTCGTCCATCCGAACAAGAAGTGCCTGGTCAACCAGCGCGAGGTGGGCCCGGATACGCACGGTTTCGCCCAGGCGCTGAAGCATGTGCTGCGCCAGGATCCGGACGTGGTCATGATCGGCGAGCTGCGCGACATGGAGACCATCGCACTCGGGCGGACGCGGGCGGAGGCGGGCCACCCGACAC
>CAZKKD010000078.1:4693-12519 GCA_964553265.1 uncultured Planctomycetales bacterium
CGAACCAGGCGGGGGGCGGGCCCGAAACCCCAAGCGTTGCCGGGGCGCTGAAGGATGTGCGGGGCCAGGACCCGGATGTGGTGCTTATTGGTGAAATGCGCGATATGGAAACTATCGAACTGGGCCTGACCCTTGCCGAGACGGGGCACTTGACCTTTGCTACCCTGCATACATCGGACTGTACGCAGACGCTGAACCGCATTATCGACGTCTTTCCGGCCAACCAGCAGTCGCAGGTGCGCACGCAGCTTTCGTTCGTGCTGGAGGGGGTCTTCAGTCAGCAGCTCATCAAGCTCGCGTCCGGCAAGGGGCGCTGCCTGGCCTCCGAGGTGATGCTGCCGACCGCCGGGATCCGGGCCAACATCCGCGACGACAAGCTGCAC
The DNA here is from genome assembly GCA_964553265.1 of uncultured Planctomycetales bacterium. Taxonomy (GTDB): domain Bacteria; phylum Planctomycetota; class SZUA-567; order SZUA-567; family JAFGNG01; genus CAZKKD01. The sequence goes on from CAZKKD010000078.1 coordinate 5,077, forward strand.
CAGATCTACGGCGCGATCCAGACCGGCGGGCGCGGCGGGATGCAGACCATGAACTCCGCCCTGTACGCGCTTTACGAGAGTGGCAAGATCACCAGGGATCAGGCCTTCGGGCGAAGCAGCCGCCCGGACGACCTGCAGGCCGTCTTCGACCAGGCCGAACGCGACAGCAAGAAGCGCTGACGCGCGCCGCCCCGGATGCCTTGACCGCGACGCCGTTTCGGCGCGCGACGGACGGAGCCCATGCCCAGAATCAGTCGCATGACACGCAAGCGCCTCGGCGATCTCCTCCTGGAGGACAAGGTCCTCTCGCAGGAGGATCTGGCCGGCGCTCTGGAGCGTCAGAAACACGAGGGGCGCCCCCTGGGCGAGATCCTGGTGGAGGAGGAACTCGCCACCGAGGAGGATGTCGCGCGCGTCATTGCGCAGCAGTACGGGCTGCCCTTCATCGACCCGCGCAACTACGCCATCGACGGCGAGGTGGCCGATCTCCTGCCGGAAGCGGCGCTCATCAAGTACCGGTTCGTGCCGCTGGACCTCTTCGGCGAGAGCCTGCTCATCGTGACCAGCGGGGTGCTGGATCCCGACACGGTGGAGGAGATCGAGAAACTGGTGGGCCGACGGTTGCACATTCTTGTCGGAACCGTCAGTGCGGTGCGTACGGTGCAGACCGAACGGTTTCACGAAACCTCGCAGGAGCACCTCACGGGGTTGGGTTCGCTGCTGCTGGGCGAAGACGTGGGCGGAGCGGAAGCCTCCGACGAAGAATGAGTCATCCCGCCGAATGATCGGCGGCGGCTGTGCGGGAGTGCGCCGTGGCGAAGTTCGACAAAAAGCTCGCATCCATCCTCATCGCACGCAAGGTCGTGGACGAAGCGACGATCACGTCGGCGTTCGAAGCGGCCGAGAACAACGGCAAGGGGCTGGGCGAGCAACTGGTCGAAGCCGCAGCCACCACCGAGCGCGACATCATCGCCGCCGTCGCCGACGAGATGAGCATTTCGCCCATCGATCTCGACCGCGTGACCGTGGACGCGGGGCTTTGCGAGCTCGTCAGCGACGGGATGGCGCGCTACTACGGCATCATGCCCGTGGCCCGCGTCGGCGACGTGCTGACCGTGGCGGTCGCGAACCCGTACGACGTTCTCACCCTCGACGACGTCAAGATCCTCACCAGTTGCCAGCTCCAGCCGGTCATCAGCACCGAGGCCGCCATCGATCGCGGCATCCGGCGCGTCTACGAGCAGGCGAACATCGAGGTCGAGGCGCTTCTCCAGGACTCGGTGCAGCCGGAACTGGAGATCACCTCCGACGAGGAGGACGAGGAGGACGTCGACATCGCCCAGGCGCTCGCCGACGGCAACGACGCGCCCGTGGTGAAGCTCGTCAACCTCATCATCTACCAGGCGATCAGCCAGCACGCAAGCGACATCCATATCGAACCGTTCGAAAAGCGAACGCGGGTGCGCTACCGCCTCGACGGGGCCTGTTTCGAAAGCCTTTCGCCGCCGAAGCGCATGCACGCCTCCATCGTCAGCCGCATCAAGGTGATGTGCGGGATGGACATCGCCGAGCGGCGCCGGCCGCAGGACGCGAAGTTCCAGCTCCGGGCCGAAGGGCGGCAGGTGGACTTCCGCGTCTCGGTGCTCCCGTGCGTGCACGGCGAGAAGGTGGTCATCCGCATCCTCGACAGCTCGAACCTGCAGCTCAAGCTGGATCAGCTCGGCTTCGAGGAGCACTGCCTGAACCAGTTCAGCGACGCGGTCCGGCAGCCGTACGGCATGATCCTCGTCACGGGGCCGACCGGGTCCGGCAAGTCGACCACCCTCTACAGCTCCATCAAGGAGGTGATGACCGTCGAAGAGAACATCTCGACGGTCGAGGACCCGGTCGAGTACCAGCTCGAGGGCGTGAACCAGGTGGCGGTCAGCGAAAAGCGCGGCCTCACCTTCGCGGCCGCCCTGCGGAGCCTGCTGCGGCAGGATCCGGACACGATCATGATCGGCGAGATCCGCGACCTCGAGACCGTGGAGATCGCGGTCAAGGCCGCGCTTACCGGCCACCGCGTCTTCTCGACGCTCCACACCAACGACGCGCCGAGCACCATCACCCGCATGATCGACATGGGGGTCGATCCGTTCATGGTGGCGAGTTCGGTGCTGCTGGTCGCGGCGCAGCGCCTGGGCCGGAAGATCTGCGAGGCCTGCCGGGAACCGACCGAGATCCCGCGTGATCGCCTGATCGCCGAGGGGTTCACCGAGGAAGACCTGGCGACGGATCCCACCTTTTATGCGCCGCGCGGCTGTGACAAGTGCGGCGGCAAGGGGCTGAAGGGACGGTTCGCCCTGCTGGAGACCATGCCCTTGACCGAAGAGGTGCGCCGCATCATAATCGAGGGCGGTTCCGCGATGGACATCCGCAAGCAGGCGCTGGTGGAGGGCATGCTGACCCTCCGGCGGGTCGGGCTCCTGAATGTGCTGCGGGGCCGGACATCGCTCGAGGAGGTGTTGCGGGTGACCCTGCGCGACTGAGCAGCCTGCGCAGACGGGAGGCGAAGCGGGGATCGGCCCATCGCCGAAACCCCGGGACCGCCAGGGAACGGAAGGGGTGCCGGGCATGGCCAAGTTCAAGTACACGGCAGTCGACAAGAGCGGCAAGCGGATTCAGGACACCGTGACGGCCGACAGCCAGGCGGCGGCCAGCGCGGCGCTGCGCCGGCTCGGGCTGCAGGTCCAGTCGCTCTCGGAGGAAAAGGGCTTTTCGTTTGGCCTGGGGGGCGGCAAGGGCACGCCCCGGCCGCGCGTGAGCAGCCAGGATCTGGTCATCTTCACGCGGCAGTTCTCGACCATGATCGGCGCCGGCCTGCCGGTGATGGAATGCCTCGACATCCTCGGCGAGCAGGCGGAAGATCCCGGCTTCAAGGCGGTGCTGAGCCAGATCTCCGGCGACGTCCGCAGCGGCAGCGACCTGTCCGACGCGCTCGGCAAGCACAAGAAGATCTTCCCCGAGATCTACGTCAACATGGTCCGCGCCGGCGAAGCGTCGGGCCAGATCGACGTCATCCTGCAGCGCCTGGCCGAGTACCAGGAGGCGAGCGAGGCGCTGAAGCGGGAGATCAAGTCGGCGATGACCTACCCGGTCGTCTCCATCGTCATGGTGCTCGGCATCACCATCTTCCTGCTGGTCTTCATCATTCCGAAGTTCAAGAAGATGTTTGCCGACATGGGCGTGCCGCTGCCGAAGCCGACGGTCATGGTGCTGGCGATCTCGGACTTCATGATCAACTTCTGGTACCTTATCTTCGGCACCGTCACGGCGGTCGTTGTCGGCATCGGCTACTACAAGAAGACCCCGGGCGGGCGGTATGTCTGGGACTCGATGATGCTGAAGGCGCCGGTCTTCGGCGACCTTTTCCAGAAGGTGGCGCTCAGCCGGTTCAGCCGGACCTTCTCGACGCTCCTGCGCAGCGGCGTGCCGATCCTCGGCGCGCTGGAGATTGTCTCCTCCACCAGCGGCAATGCGATCGTGGAGCAGGCGCTGGCCGAGAGCCGCGAAAGCATCCGGCAGGGCGAGAACCTGGCCAAGCCACTGGCGAAGTACGCCGTCTTCCCCCCCATGGTGGTGCGCATGATCCAGGTCGGCGAGCGTTCGGGTGCGCTGGAGACGCTGCTGGAGAAGATCAGTGAGTTCTACGACCAGCAGGTGTCCGCGACGGTGGAGGCGCTCACCAGCCTCATCGAGCCGCTCATGATCGGCGTGATGGGCTTCCTGGTCGGCGGCATCGTGCTGTCGATCTTCCTCCCGATCTTCGAGATGCAGAAGGCGCTGCGCGGGTAGAGTCGCCAGGAAACGCCCGGCGGCCACGTGGGGTTGTGTCCCGAGCGACGGTTCGTGCGCGCGCCGGATCTGCCTGTTGCGAGAGGCGCACGATGGCGGACAGATCCGTGAGCGGCGCTGGCGACGCTTCCCGCAACGCCCCGCGGGGGGTGCTGTGGCTCATCCTCCTGCGCATGGTGGTGGTGGTCCTGGCGCTCTGCGTGCTCATTATCGCCAGCGCCGGCCGTCCGGGTTTCGTGCTGCTGCCGCCGCAGGCGTTCTTCATCCTGCTCGGCCTCGGCGTCCTCAACATCCTCTACATGGTTCTTCTGCCCCGGGTGCGGCGGCTGCAGGCGTTCGTCGTGCTGCAGTTGGCGGTGGACGTGGTGGCCGAGACCGCGATTGTCTTCTTCACCCGCGGGGTGGATTCGCATTACGTCTATCTCTATTTCGTGAGCATCATGGCGGCGAGCATGCTGCTCTCGCGCCGGGACAGCGGGCTCTTTGCCTGCTTCGCGACGGTGGGCCTGGCGGTCGCGACCACGCTGCAGCTTACCGGCACCTGGGAGGCGTGGGTCCCGGAGGCGATGCGCATCGACCGCGAGGACATCTGGCCGGTGCTGGCGCGGATGCTGTCGATCGTCACCGCGTTCTTCCTGGTGGCGTTTCTCGCGGCGCTGCTGCAGAGCCGGCTGGTGCTGCAGCAGATCCTGAACGACGAGATCCTCCAGAACATGCCGGAGGGGGTGGTGGTCTTCGACGAGCAGGGCCGTGTCGTCTTTCTCAACGACGAGTTCTGCCGTCTCTTCCAGACCGAGGGGCGGCCGCCGCAGTTGGGCGAAGAGGCCGGGGAGGTCTTCGGCGGCGAGGAGATGGCGGCCCTCCGCCAGGTCCTGCAGGAGGGCCGGACCTACCGGTTCGAGCTGGAAGCCCGGCCGGAAACCGAGGACAGCCGGCCGCCGCTGGAGATCCGCGTCGCCCCGGTCGGGCGCAGCGGCCGGAAGGGGGTGGTGGCGCTCTTCATCGATCTCAGCCTCCGCCACCGCGCCGAGCAGGCCGAACGCCGCGCCGACCGCCTGGAAGCGGTGGGCGAGATGGCGGCCGGCCTCGCCCACGAGATCCGCAATCCGCTGGCCTCCATGCGCGGCAGTCTGCAGGAGATCGGGGTCGAGTTCGCCGAGGAGACGCCGCAGCGGCGGCTCTGCGACGTGGTGATGAAGGCGTCGGACCGGCTGGACCACATCATCAGCGAGTTCCTGGAGTTTGCCCGGGCCCGCCCCCTGCGGGTCATGAACTGCCGGCTGCTGCCGCTCCTGGAGGAGGTGCGCGAGCTCCTGGCGCGGCACCCGTGCGCCGCCAACGTGACGCTGTCGGTGGGGCAGGAGGGGGAGGGCGGACCGCCGGAGGTGCGCGCGGACGGAGAGCACCTGCGGGACGTCTTCTTCAACCTGGGCCTGAATGCCTGCTCGGCAATGGAGAAGGGGGGATGCCTGGACGTCACGGTCGAGCGACGGGAGGGTCCGCCCGAGGGGGTCGTCTGCCGGGCGGGCGCGGTACCGGGGGTGCTGGTGCGCGTTGTCGACACGGGGCCGGGCCTCGTGCCGGGGACCGAAGAGCGCATCTTCGAGCCCTTCTACACGACCAAGACGAAGGGGACCGGCCTCGGCCTCTCCATCGCCCAGCGCATCATCCAGGCGCATCACGGCGCGCTCTGGGTGGAGAGCCGCCGCAACGAGGGCGCAACGTTTTTCTGCTGGCTGCCGGCCGGCGGTCCGCAGCATGCCCCGGCGCGGCGTCGCGGCGAGACGAGCCGGGTGATTGTGCGGCGAAAGGATACGGCATGAGCGACGGCGACGCGGGCCGCCTGCTGGTGGTCGACGACGACGAGAGCATGCGCACCATGCTGCAGATCGTGCTGCAGCGCGACGGGCACGAGGTGGACCTCGCCCCGGACGGCCCGGCGGCGCTGAAGCGGGTCGCCGCCGCGCAGTACGACCTCGTCCTCCAGGACGTCAAGATGCCGGGCATGAACGGGATCGAGCTCCTCCAGCGCCTGAAAGAGCACGATCCGCGGATCCTGGTGGTGCTCATCACCGCCTTCAGCACCTGGGACACGGCCGTGGACGCGATGCGCCTGGGGGCGTACAGCTACATCCGCAAGCCCTTCGACAACGACGAGGTCCGCGCGCTCGTCCACCGGGCGCTGGCGCAGAAGCGGCTCCACGCCGACGCGGCCGAGGCCGGCATCGAGACGGCGCCGAAGCTCATCGGATCGACCCCGGAGATGCAGGAGATCTTCAGCCTCATCAAGCGCGTCGCGCCCACCGACAGCACCGTGGTCGTCCAGGGCGAGAGCGGCAGCGGCAAGGAGCTCATCGCGCGCCTCCTGCACCTCTACAGCCTGCGCGCGCAGAACCCGCTCATCACCGTCAACTGCGGCGCGTTTTCGGAGACGCTGCTGGAGAGCGAGCTCTTCGGTCACGAGCGGGGGGCGTTCACCGGCGCGGTCACCGACAAGCGGGGGCTGCTGGAGGTCGCCGACGGGGGCACCTTCTTCCTCGACGAGCTGGGCGAGATGCCCCCGCAGACGCAGGTGCGGTTCCTGCGCCTTTTGGAAAACCGCGAGTTCCTGCCGGTCGGCGGCACCGAACCGCGCAAGGCCGACGTGCGGTTTCTCACGGCCACCAACCGGGATCTCGAAGCGATGGTGGAGGACGGCTCGTTCCGCGAGGATCTCTTCTACCGCCTGAACGTCATCTCCATCCGCGTGCCGCCGCTGCGCGAACGGCGCGAGGACATCCCGCTGCTTGCCGGGCACTTCCTGGCGGTGCACGCCGCCCGGCAGGGGAAGAACGTGGTCGGGTTCGACGAGGACGCGATGGCCTACATGGCCGACCAGGACTGGCCCGGCAACATCCGGGAGCTCGAAAACACCATCCAGCGCGCCGTAACCCTGACCGAGACCGACAGCATCGGCCGCGACGCCGTCGCCGCCAACCGCCCGCGCATGGGCTCCCGCGCCTCGACCCGCTCCGCCGCGCCGGCCGCCCCGGTCGGCGGTGCGGCGCCGGACGGGTTCCCGGAGGGCTTTTCGCTGGAGGCGCACCTCGCCGGGATCGAAAAGGACTGCATCGCCAAGGCGCTCGCCGCCGCCGACGGCAACATGACCCGCGCCGCCGAACTCCTCGGCATCTCCTTCCGCCAGATCCGCTACAAGGTCAAGAAGCTGGGGCTGTGAGGACTTGACGCTGCGGCGTCGTCACGCTTCCGTTCGCCCCGTAAAGGTTTCGCCGTGGAGGACGACGGTGGGGCGGGTGGCGCCGACGCTGAGGATGAGGCCGAGGAGAATGCAGCTCGCGACCATGCTGCTGCCGCCGTAGCTCACCAGCGGCAGGGTGATGCCGGTCGTCGGAAGGATGGTCTCGACCACCCCGCGGTTGATGAGCGCCTGCGCGCCTCGGACCGCCGTCGCCCCCACCGCCCCCAGGCGTCCGCCCGGCTCGCGCGTGGTGGTGGCCGCCGACAGCCCGCAGAGGACCAGCCCCGCGTAGTGCAGCACCATCATCCCCGCCCGCCAGAGGCCGCCCCCCACCGCGACCACGGCGCAGGTGACGCACGTATTCCGGGCGG
>CAZKKD010000079.1:0-12385 GCA_964553265.1 uncultured Planctomycetales bacterium
GGTCGCGGGGGCGCGGGGGGGGGCTACGGTCTGGCCGGGCGTCATCAACATCGGCCACGGTCCGACGGTCGACGCGGTCGATCGCGGGGACGTGCTGATCGAGAGCCACATCCTCAGCGGCAGCGTCGGCGAGCTGTACGGCCAGACGGCGGAGATCGCGTTTCTCCGGTTTCTGCGGGACGAGCAGCGGTTTCCCTCCCGCGAAGCCCTGTCCGAGGCGATTGCGCGAGATGTGGCCACGGCGCGGGCCTTCTTCGCCGACGAGGCCTGAACCGGCAGCGCTGTATCGTTCTGTGTCGGTGCCCTTGACCGGCAGGAACGGCGGCAGCGCCCGGCCGGACGGTGGATCGGACGGAGAGCGTCTGGCGGCATGTGTGTCCGGCGCGGGGGCGTCGACGCGCCTGTGGTTCGGCGACTTGACCCGGACGATGGGCTGCGTAGCCTTTGGGCGCACCTGCGGTGCGGAACGGATTCGGAACGAAAGGCGACGGCATGCGGGTGGTGGTGGTCGGGGCCGGCCGGATGGGGTTCAGTCTGGCGCAACGGCTCGACGAGGAAGGACACGAGGTGTTCCTGCTCGACACGGATCCGCGCCGCATTGAGCGCGCACGCATGCGCCTCGATGTGATGGCGGTCACCGGGTCGGGCACCAGCCTGCGCGCCCTGCGGGAGCTGGGCGCCGAGCGGGCCGACCTGCTGGTGGCGGCCAGCGGATCGGACGAGGTCAACCTGGTCGCCTGCCTCATGGCGCGGCGCCTGGGAGTCGAGCGGCGTATCGCCCGCGTCGGATCGAGCCGACTGGTGGAGGACCTGCGCGAAGCGGGCAGCGACGTGCTCGGCGTGGACGACTTCATCAATCCCACCCGCGTCGCCATCGACCGTCTGCGCCGGATCGTCATCACCCCCGCCACCATCGAATCCGCCGAGTTCGCCGGGGGCGCCATCGTCCTGCGCGCCCTGCGTGTGGAGGAAGGGGCCGAGATCGCGGCTGCTCCGCTGAGCCAGCTCAATGCCCTCTTCGCCGACGAGTTCCGCGTCGCCGCCGTGCGCCGCGGCGGCGAACTTATCGTTCCGACCGGGGAGTTCCAGATCGCCCCGGGCGACATCGTCTACGTGGTCATGCGCGCCGGCAGCCTGGAGAGCTTCCTCGCCGTCTTCCGCTTTCACCGATCCGTGACGCGGCGGGTCTTCCTCTACGGGGCCGAAGAGATCGGCGTCGGGCTGGCTGCCGCGCTGGAGGGGGAGGTGGGCGATATCATCCTGATCGATCCGGATCCGGGCGCCTGCGACCTGGCCAGCCAGCGGTTGCGCACGGCCAACGTTGTCCACGGTTCGCCCCTGGATCAGCCGCTCCTGAAGGATCTCGGAATCGAGGATGGAGACTATTTCCTCGGGCTCTCGGGCGACGACGCGAACAACCTGTCCTCGGCCCTCCTGGCCCGGCGGCTGGGCGTGCGGGGTGCGCTGATGCTGACGGGCGAACCGGAAAGCGCGCCGCACTTCGAGGCGCTGCCGCTCGATGCGGTGGTCTCGCCGCTCCTGCTTTCGGTCGGGGCCATTCTCCGCCTCGTTCGCGAGAGCCGGGTCATCAGTCTCTTCAACCTTGCCAACGGAGAGGGGGAGGCCATCGAGATGGAGGTGGCCCCCGATGCGCCTGCGGCCGGCAGGACCCTGGCGGAGATGGCGTTCCCGCGGGGGGCCCTGGTCGCCGCGGTGATCGGCGAGGAGGGCGCGCAGGTGGCCGGCGGCGGCACCGCCATCCGGGCCGGCGACCGGGTCATCGTGGTCACGCTGCGGAGTGCCTACGACGCGGCGGTGGCGCTCTTCTCACCCCGGGGATAGGCCATGAACTGGCGGCTCGTTCTGCATCTCCTGGGCAACCTTTCGCTGCTCGCGGCCGGTTGCATGCTGCCCTCGCTCGGTATCGCGCTTTTCGGCGAGGCCTCCCCCGCGATTGCAAACCACTGCGCGGTCGCCTTTGCGGCTGGCATTGGCGGGGCCACGGCATTGGGGCTGGTGCTGCGGGCCACCACGCGGCGTGACGCGGATGCGCCGATCCGTGCGGCCGAGGGCTTTGCGCTCGCCGCATTCGGCTGGATCCTGATGGCCGCCATCGGGGCGCTGCCGCTCTACCTTTGCAAGGGCGCACCGGCGACCCCGCCGGCCGACGCACCGGCGGAAGCTGCATCGGCGTCGTCGCCGGCGGACAGCATCGACGGCCCGGCGCGCCTCCTGGGCGCCGGTGCGTCGCTACGCGCGTCTGTGGACGAAGCCGCAGATCCCCCGCAGAACGGGACCGGAGGTGCGGCCCGTGTGCAGCTCGACCCCGGCCTGACTGTCCCGGGACCGGATTTCACCTACTGCGACGCTTACTTCGAGGCCATGAGTGGCTTTACGACCACCGGGGCGACCGTCTTCGGGACGCCCGTGGCCGAGGGGGGGCACGGGCGGATCGAATGCCTGCCGCGGAGCTTTCTCTTCTGGCGGAGCCTGACGCACTGGCTGGGGGGGATGGGGATCGTGGTGCTCTGCCTTGCGGTGCTGCCGGCGCTGCGGGCGGGGGGCTACCAGATGTTCCGCGCCGAGGTGCCGGGGCCGACGGCCGAGCGCCTGCGCCCCCGCGTCAGCCAGACCGCGGCCATCCTCTGGGGCGTCTATCTGCTCCTGAGCGGCGCGGAGACGCTCCTGTTGTGGCTGGGCGACATGCCGATCTTCGACGCGCTCTGCCACACCTTCGGCACCATGGCGACCGGTGGCTTCAGCACCAAGGACGCTTCCATCGGCCACTATGCGCAGGCGGGGCACCCGTCGGCGCTCTATTTCGAGATCGTGATCGACGTCTTCATGTTCCTGGCGGGGTGCAACTTTCTCCTCCACTTCAAGGCGCTCCACGGCGAACCGGGCGCCCACGGCCGGAACAGCGAGTTCCGCTTCTACGCGTTGCTCCTCGGCGCGGGCATTCTGATCGCGACGCTGGGGGTGCGCCTGGCGGGGGCCGAGCCGACCCTCGGCGCCGCGTTGCGGAGCGCAGTCTTCCAAGTGATCAGCATCACCACGACGACGGGCTTCTGCACGGCGGATTTCGATCTCTGGCCCGGGGCGCTGCGGGGGCTGATGGTGGCGCTCATGTTCGCCGGGGGGTGCGCGGGCAGCACCGGCGGCGGTCTGAAGCAGTTGCGCATCCTCGTGGCGTGGCGGACCGTCCGCCGCGAACTGCTGCGGCTCCTGCGGCCCGAGCTTGCCAACCGGGTCTGGATCGGCCGAACCCCGATTGCGGAGCGCCTGCTCTCCAGCATCATCGCGCTCGTGCTCTTGTGGTTGCTCATCTTCGTCGTGGCCAGCATCCTGGTGCTGCCGTGTCTGCAGGGGGCCGAGGCGCCGGGCGGATCGGGCCGGGACCACGCCATCGTCACCGGCGTCACCGCCGTGGCGGCCACGCTCAACAACATCGGCCCCGGTCTCGGCGGCGTCGGCGCGACGCGGAACTACGGCTGGATGCCGCTCTCGGCGAAGATGCTGCTCTCGCTCTGCATGCTCATGGGACGGCTGGAGATCTACTCCGTGGTCGTCCTGCTCCTGCCGCAGGTCTGGCGCCGCTGACCGCCGGGACGGCCCGGCGGCCAGCGCGGATCAATCCACGTACATGGCGTAGAGGTGGCTCGGTTCGTCCTCCCACGTTGCTTCGAGAGTGAAGCGCAGCGCCTCGGCCTCGCCCTGCACCGGGACGCGGATGAGGCGCGAAAGGTTTGCGTCCTCGCGATGCAGCACGGTCCAGTTGTCGCCCTGTTTCGCCTCGATGCGGTAGGCCTTCGGCAGCACCGGCGGGGGGGTGGTGAGCCGCGGGTTCGGATTGAGGTGGCTCAGTTCCACGTTGCGGTCGAGCGCGCTGTCGACGATGACGGTCAGGTGGTGGACGGACGCGGCGGCATCGAGGGTCATCGTGGCGCTCTCGCCGGGGGCGAGGGGGATGCGGTGCGGATCTTCGCCGACGGGGCGGTGCACGCCGTCGCGGAGAAGCTCGCCGTCGCCGGACGGCACCTCGTAGCGGGCGTTCCGGGTGGCGTCGCCGAAGCGCTGCGGCATCCAGGGGATGTAGCAGTCGTCGTAGAGCAGCGTCTGCTGCAGCTCGTCCATCCGCGCGTGGAGGTCGGCCGGAAGCTTCCCGTCGCGCGCCGCCAGCGCCGCGGCCGTGCCGGCGGCCTGCCCCATGCTGACGCCGGTGCCCATGACGCGCATTGAGCTCATCGCCATGTGCGTGCCGCTGGCGCAGCGGCCGGAGAACATCAGGTTCGGCACCGCCGCGCTGTAGAGGCTGCGGAAGGGGATCCCGTAGGGGGACGGCGCGGGGTGGAAGATGGTGGCCGGTTCGCCGGCGCGGCCGGACCAGAAGCCGAGCGGGTTGTGGTCGTCCATCGTCCAGCCGCCGTAGGCGACGATGTCGTCGAAGCGCCCCTCGGCTTCCACGTCGTTCTGCGTCAGGACGTGCGCGCCCACGTAGCGCCGGCTCTCGCGCTTGGCGGGGAGGAACCCCACCCACTCGAGCGCCCAGTGCTCGGCGTCGATCTCGCTCCGGTTCTTGACGAAGTCCCAGACGCCGTAGACGATGGCCAGGAGCTCGTCGCGGATGCGCTCGGTGTCGGCGATGGTGTCCCACTCCTCCTGGCCGCCCACCTCCACCCACCAGTAGCCGCTCTTGAGCCAGCCGATCTGTTTGCCGCCGTAGGGGAGGTCGTCCGCCGTCTCGAAGCGCTGCGCCCAGGACGGCGGCGTGAAGGGTTGGGGGGTGTCGTACGTGCGTGCCGCGAAGAGGCAGGTGTGGCCCATCTTCTTGTTGTCGGCGGTCTCGGGTGCGGCCGCCTCGTCGTACTCGCTCCGCGCTTCGCGGCCGACCCGGAACGGCGCGTTCGACAGCGGCGCCAGCACGGCGTCGCCGGAGCAGTCGATGAAGATCTTCGCTGTGACGCGGTGGTGCGTCTCGGTCGTGAGCTGCCAGCCGCGGACGGCGCGGATCTGCCCGTCCTCCAGCTCCGCCTCCTGGCAGGAGCAGTTCAAGAGCAGCGTCAGGCCCTCCTGGAAGCGGGCCTTTTCGTAGAGGAGGGTGTCCCAGACCGCGTAGTTCAGGTTCGGATTCCGGCCGAGGTTCTCCATGCGGATCTCCTCGAGGATGCCGGTTTCGCGCATGTTGGGGATGCCGTTGTGGCGGTCGGCGCCGCAGACATGGACGCGGCACTCGCTGCTGGCGTTGCCGCCCAGGACCGGGCGCTCGTGCATCAGCACCGTCTTCGCGCCGTGCCGCGCCGCCGCCAGGGCTGCCGCCAGGCCGGGCATGCCGCCGCCCACCACGCAGACGTCCGCTTCGTGCACCACTTCCGGAAAGACCTGGTCCGCCATCACTCGTCTCCTTGGCTGGTCGCGAATGCCGGAATCCGTCTTCAGGCGGCACCGCATTGGCGATTCGATGATGCTATAATAGCACCAAATGGGTCGCTGTCAATTCCACATTTCGAAAAAAGTCGGTGGACCGGGACAGGGGGTCGTCTCGTGCGCACTGTGCAGGTTGGTGACATGCGGCCTTGCCGTCATCCGAGGGCGTCGGCGGTGGCGTGCAGGCGGTCGAGGAGGGCGGGTTCGCGTGCGGCGTCATAGTGGCCGGTCAGGCTGACGGCGGCGACGGCAGGGGATCCGATGGCGACGGCGACCGAGCGGCGACCGTCGGCGAGGACGCGGGCTGCGTGCCCGGTGCGGCGGACGGCGTCGATTTCGGTGCGGAGCCGGGGCAGGCGGTCCGGCTCGCCGGCCAGGACCTCGGCGATGGCGGCATCGGATTCGGCGGCCAGGAGCGCGAGCCCCAGGATCGAGTCGTGCGCCGGGTACGGCCGGTGAGCCCCGACGGCATCGGCCGGGTCCTGGCCGGGAGCGGCGTGGACGAGGTAACAGACTTCATGACGCCAAAGCACGCCGAGGGCGAGGGTGAGGCGCTCTTCGGCCAGCGACCGGAGGTGCGGCAGCGCCCGTGCGAGGAGCCCCGATCCGCGCAGGCTCTGCGCCGAGAGGACGTGAATGGCCGGTCCGGGGACGTACTTCCGGTCGCCGGTCTGGGTGACGAGGCCGAGGTGCCCGAGCGTGCCGAGAAGGCGGTTGACGCGCGTGTGCTCCAGGTCGAGGCGCCGGGCGAGCGCGCGGCTGCCGATGGGGCCCTCGGCGGAGACCACCCCCTGCAGGCAGGCGAGGCCGTGCATCAGGCTGCGATTGGGCTGGGCCGGTGGCATGACAGATGTCCTCGGACGCAAAGCCATGGTGCCGTGGCGGCTGCTGGCGACGGACCGTGGGGCCGGGCGGTCGCTTCTGCGTTGGTATGGTAGCGGACGCGGGGAGAAGGTCCAGCGCCTTTCCGGCCGTGACCGTTCGATGACCCGTTGGGTGGGCTCAGATCTGCGCCTGCTGGACGGTCGCGGCGCTGGGGCGGGCCTGGAGGGCGAGGGTCTCGACGCGGTGAATGAGGGCGGCCAGGCAATCGGCCGGGTCGGGGTTGTCCTCGTCCGGTGGGCGGCAGGCTTCGAGAATGGATTCCAGGTTGATCGTATCGTCGTGGTTGTCCCGGTCCTGCTGGGCGCCGCGTTCGAAGTGCCACCGGAGTTGGAGGTAGCGGAGCTCGGCGATCTCCCGGCAGCGCCGGAAGCGCGGGGAGCACCGGGGCGGTCCTTCCGTTCCGAGCGCGTCCCAGATCTCCAGCAGGATCTGGCGGTATTCCTGCGCCGCGGTTTCGGCCAGGTGCCAGCGGTTGAGGATGTCGGTCCCGCGTGGTGCCGGTTGATGCATGCCTGCCTCCGGATCCCCAGGCGCACAGCGGCACGGCCTGCGCCTGCAGCATTGCGGGGCATGGACGAAGGGTGCGATGGTGTCGATTCCCGCAGCGGAAAGGGAACGGCAGCCCGATGCCGGTCCCTCAGGGATCAACTATGCCACCTCCGACGAGAGTTGTCAAGCTCATGTCGGAGGATTGGCGGGGAAACGGTCGGTCGTGCACGCCCGTGCGGGAGGGCTCAGTCCTCGTCGTCCATGGGGATCACCTCGTCCGGGCGTACCAGACGCGGCGGGGTGGCGTTCCGCCGCGCGCTCGAGGGTGCGGTCCGGGGGGCCGGCGCCAGGCTGCGTCCACCGCCGGCGTGGCCGGTATCGTCGAGCGATGCGCCGGCCAGGGCCGAGAGGTCGCGGACCATCTCGTGCAGGCGCTCGGCCTGGGCGGAGAGTTCTTCGCTGGCGGAGGCCGACTCCTCGGCGCTCGCGGCGTTGGACTGGGTGACCTTGTCCATCTGGGCGACGGCGGTATTGACCTGGTCGATGCCCTGGGCCTGCTCCTGGCTGGCGGTGCTGATCTCGGCGACCAGGTCGGCGGCTTCGCGGATGCGTTCGACAATGGTGCCGAGGGCGGTGCCGGCTTCGCGTGCGATGCGGCCGCCGTTCTCCGAGCGTTCGACCGCGGTTTCGATGAGCGCGGTGGTGTCGCGGGCGGCTTCGGCGGACCGCTGGGCGAGGTTGCGGACCTCGTCGGCCACGACGGCGAAGCCCTTGCCCGCGTCGCCGGCGCGGGCGGCCTCGACCGCGGCGTTGAGCGCCAGCAGGTTGGTCTGGAACGCGATCTCCTGGATGACCTTGATGACCTTGCCGATCTCCGAGGAGGACTCGTTGATGGCGTCGACGGCCTGCAGCATCTCGCCCATCGCATCGTTGCCGCTGGCGGCGGCGCTGCGGGCCTCGCCGGCGAGGTCGCTGGCGCGCTTGGCGTTGTCGGCGTTCTGCCGGGTCATGCTGGCCATCTCTTCGAGCGCGGAGCTGGTCTCCTCGAGGCTGGCGGCCTGTTCGGTGGCGCCTTCGGCCAGTTGCTGGCTGGCGGAGGAAACTTGGCCGGCGGCGGCGTTGGTCTGTTCGCTGCCGTCGCGCAGGCCGGCAATGACTTCGCCGAGGGACCGGACGATGCCGCGGGTGATGAAGACCGCCAGAAGCACCCCGGCCAGCACGCCGACGATGCTGAGTGCTTCGACGCCCCAGCGCGTGTTGGATGCGGCGGAGAGCATCTCCTCGTCGGTCATGACCTTTTCGGCCGCGGTGTCGCGGATCTCCTTGAGAAGTTCCTGCACCCGCTGAAGGTGGGCAGAGGTTTCGGTCGCGTAATACTGCTTCGCTTCCTGTTCGGCCGTGTAGCGTGCCTCCTCGGCGGCCATGACGGTTTCGAAGTGTTGCTGGACGCCGGCGAGTGCGGGCTTGGTCTCGTTTTCCAGCACGCGAATGGCGTCCGGTACGCGGAGTTCGTTGACCAGTGTTTCGATACGGGCGGCCGACGCGTGCAGGGTTTCGTGCGGTTCCTGCACTTCCTCGATGAAGGTGTTGAATTCGGGAAATTCGCGGCGAAGTTGCGCCACGTCTTCGGAGTCCATCCAGTGGCCGAACGCGCAGGCCGTCGGGTCGATCTCCACCCCCAGGCGGAAGGGCTGTCCCGCCGCGAGGGCGTGCGCGCGGGCAATGAGCGCTTCGTTCTCTGCGTCGAGAAAGATGCCGGTGCCGAGCACCCAACCCCACGGGTCCAGCCGCTGCACATAGGTGAGCTTGGGGACCACCTTCCCGGAGGTGGGATGTTTCCACTCGTAGACCAGGAATCCGCTGCCGTCGGTGCGGGCGATCCGCGCCATCTCGGCGAAGAGCCGCTTGCCGGTCGGGTCGGTGCGTTCGCTCAGGTCCTGGCCTTCGAGCTCGGGCTGGATGGGGTGGAGCACGCAGACCGCATCGGTATCGATGACGAAGAAGTAGTCCGTCCCCTCGGGGCCGTAGCGCATCTCGCGGAGGACCGAGAGCGCCTGCGCGCGCGGATCCGGCGCCTGGCGTGCGGGGCGGGTGGGCTCGGCCGGGGGCGGACCGTCGCCGCCCGGTTCGCCCGCGGCATCCATGTTCTCGTTTTCCATCGCCGGCGCCGGCGTCGGGGCGGGAGGCGGTACCTGCGTTGCGATGGCGCGCACCGTACTGGCGGCCTGGCGGACCGCGTCCAGGAGAAGCATCTGATCGTAATAGAGGCCCCCGGCTTCGGCGGCCAGGGTTTCGCTCACCTGGTTGGTCCAGGCCATGTGCTCGTTCAGGCGCGCCCCGAGGCGGACCAGGAGGCCCGCATGCGGTTGCCGGTACAGGCCGGCCAGCTCGCGTGCCGAATCGTGCAGCCGGGCGTGGGGCGTTTCGATGGTTTCCAGCGGCTTGCGCAATTCCTCGACGCGGCGGACGGTGGCTTCCCGCTCGTCGCTGTAGTACCACTGGCCGAAGGCGCACTTGTGCGGGTCGAGCTGCAGGCCGAGGTCCTGCAGGTCCTCCAGGTTCCGGACCTCCTTGTCGACGAAGAGACGGTTGAGAGTCTTGGCCCAGTTGAGGTGGTCGACTTCACGCTGCACCATGTTGCCGCGCAACCTGTTGCCGAAGATGACATCGCTGGCGTTCTTCACGATGCCGCCGATGCCCACCACCGACCAGACAGCCACCGCCACGAGAATGGCCAGCACCAGTGCCAGCGTGTAGCCGATCTTTCGCCCAATGGTTGTCCGTCCGCGCATCTGCCGTCCTCCCGTCTCGAAGCGGTTCCGTTGCCTCACCCGCAGAATCCCAAGCGGACTGCTTTGGAATTCCGTCTGGGGAAGATACACGCACCCATAGGGAAGTCAACCAGAACGGGAAAAAATCTCTGTTTGTTGTGCAATGTGTGGGAAAGCTGTACGGGTTAGGGTTTCCAGGCCGCCGCCACCTCGGCGACGCGGCGGAACTTCTCCACGGTGACGCCGGGCGGGCAGGAGTCGCTGTTGGCAAGAAGGAACGGGCCGCCCTGGCCGTCGGCCAGCACCTCTTCGACGTAAGGGCCAAGCTCGTCAAGGCTTCGGTTCAGGAATTCGGTCGGCTCAATCCCGCCGACAATGCCGAGACGGTCGCCGACCAGCGCCCGCGCCTCGCGGAGGGTGACGTTGCCGGTCGGCGGGGGCGAGAGGCTTTCGACCGCGTGGGCTCCGTGTTCGGGCAGGCGGGGCAGGAGCGCCTTCATGTGTCCGCAGGCGTGCTGGACGTACTTCTTGCCGTGTGCGGCCAGAAGGGCGCACCACTGCCCGATCTCGGCGCCGATGTAGCGGTCGTACTGGTCGGGCGAGTAGTTCTGCGTCGAGGAGTCTTCCCAGGTGGTGAAGTAGTCGTACCCGGATTGCACCGCCAGGCGGACCGCTTTCAGATCGTTCGCCACCATCGCCTCCCAGAGCGCTTCCACGGTTCCGGGGAAGTCCATGAGCGCGTAGATGAGTTCCTCGGTGCCCGCATGGTGTTCGACGAGGCGCTGGTAGGCGCTCTTTCCGGCCGGAAGCAGCATGCCCAGCGCGAGTCCCCTGTCCCCGGTTTCGGCCAGGAACTGTTCGGCCGCCTCGGGGGCGTACTCGACGCGGGTGTGCTCTTCGATCCAGAGCTGGATGCGGTAGTCTTCCTCGGTCTTGAGCGGGTGCTCGACCAGAAAGGCGGTCTCCCCTTCCTCGCTGCGCATGGCGGTGGCGGTGAGGGTGCCGACCGGGGTCGTTACGGTGTGCAGAATCCGGTCGCCCTCGGTGTTCGAGGTGGTTTCCACGTCTGCGGCGGTGGCGCGGACGGGGCAGGCGGCGCCCCGGAAGAGCGGGTCGGCGCCAATGGCTTCGTGAAACGCGATCTGGCCGCGCTCCTGCACCTCGGCGGGGAAGCTCTCCCAGACGTAGGCGAGAAAGGGGCTGAACGGCGTGCGGTCGGTTTCCTTCCCCTCGATGGCGGCGGTCACGCGTTCGCGACCGGTCATGGTGCTGGGTGCCATGGGCGCATTCTCCTCGTGCGGCGGCCGGGTGCGGACGGTCTCTCGATCCAAGGGCATAGCGGGGTGGCGGGAAAACGCAAGCCGGAACTGAAGAGGCCGTCGATTTTCGGACGCATGGGCCGCCGGGGGGGCGAAACGAAAGACGGGCCGGAGCGCCGGCCCCGGCCCGTCGTAGCGGATGAATGCGGCGTTGCGCCTCAGCGCTGGACGCGGGCGGAACCGCCGCCGACCAGGTTCTCCACCTCGGCGAGCGAGGCCATGGTGGTGTCGCCGGGGGTGGTCATGGCCAGGGCCCCGTGCGCGGCGCCGTACTCGATGCAGGCCTGCGGGTCGAGCCCGTTGAGGATGCCGTAGATCAGGCCCGAGGCGAAGCTGTCGCCGCCGCCGACGCGGTCGTAGATCTCCAGGCAGCGGTCCTGCGCCTTGTAGAAGTCGCCGCCGGTGTAGAGGATGGCGCTCCAGTCGTTGACCGTGGCGGTCTGCACGCCGCGGAGGGTGGTGGCCACGGCCTGGAAGTGGGGGAATTCCTTCACCACCTTCTCGATCATCTTCTTGAAGTTGGTGGGGTCGAGCTTGCTCAGGTTCTTGTCCACCCCTTCCACCTCGAAACCGAGGCACTTGGTGAAGTCTTCTTCGTTGCCGATCATGACGTCGACGTACTGGGCAATCTCGCGGTTGATCTCCTGCGCCTTGGCGGGGCCGCCGTTGTCCTTCCAGAGGCTGGCGCGGTAGTTGAGGTCGTAGCTGACCATGGCGCCGTTGGCCTTCGCGGCCTTCATTGCCTCAATGGTCACGTCGGGCGTGGTGGTGCTGAGCGCGGCGAAGATGCCGCCGCAGTGGAACCAGCGCGCCCCCTCCTTCGCGAAGACGGCGTCCCAGTCGATGTCGCCGGGCGCGAGCTGGCTGGCCGCGGTGTGGCCGCGGTCGGAGCAGCCCACCGCCCCGCGGACACCGTAGCCCTTTTCGGTGAAGTTGAGCCCGTTGCGGGCCGCCTTGCCGAGCCCGTCGAAGGGCGCCCACTTCACGTGGCGCATGTCCACGCCGCCCTGGAGGATGAGGTCCTCCAGCAGGCGGCCGACGGGGTTGTCCACGATGGCGGTCACGACCGCGGTCCGCTGACCGAAGCAGCGCCGCAGGCCCCGGGCGACGTTGTACTCGCCGCCGCCCTCCCAGGCCTGGAAGGTGCGGGCGGTGTGGATGCGGGTCTCGCCGGGGTCGAGCCGGATCATCACCTCGCCGAGGGAAACCTCGTCCCAGCGGCACTGGTCGGCGGACTTGACGGAGAGGGTGGCCATGGAGGATTCCTTTCCTTTTCGGTCGGTCGTCAGGTCGGCAGCATGCCGATGTCGATGCCCTGCACGTTGATGGACATGAGGAACTCGGCGTTGGTCTTGTGCGCCTTCATCTTGCTGTGGAGGAACTCCATCGCCTCCACCACGTTCATGTCGTTGAGGTACTTGCGCAGCACCCAGGTCCGCTGCAGCTCGTCGGGGTGCAGCAGGCGCTCCTCCTTGCGGGTGCCGGACTGGTGGACGG
>CAZKKD010000080.1:0-12236 GCA_964553265.1 uncultured Planctomycetales bacterium
CCGGCAGCATCCGCGAACGGACACTCGGTACGGAAATCTGCTTGCGGGTGACCACCACTTCCCGCGGTTTGCGCCAGCTGCGGCGGTGCACCAGGAGGTTGACCTGCGTGTTCGGGTCGCCCTTCAGGAGATGGATGATCTCCCGCATCGTCATGTCCTGAATCTCTTTGCCGTCGATCTTTTCAATCCAGTCCATCGCGCGAAGGCCGGCGTGAAAGGCAGGCTGGTCGTACATCGGCACAAGAATGGTAAAGCGTTCTTCCAGGCCGAACCGCCGCATCCCGACCCAGGCGCCGATGCCCCCGTAGCCGCCGCCGATCTGCTGTTCCATCTCCTCAAGGTCGGCTTCGTCGAGGTAGGCGCTGAAGGGGTCGACGCGGCTGACAAAGGTCTTGACCGCTTCGTTGGCCAGACTGCGCGGTTCGAGACGGTCCAGTTCGCGCTGCTGCTCGACCTCGGAGCCGGACAGGTCGGGCGGATAGTAGCGTTCAATCTTACCGACGACCTCGGAGACGAGCTTCGCTGCGTACTGATTGTGCGTCTCGTCCCAGTCGACGCCTTGCCACTCGGCCACGTCCAACAGGGTCTGCGCCGAATCGACATTGAGCGAGGGATATTCCGACAGGGAGCGCAGGTGCGGCGCAAGGCTCTCAAACTCCCCTTCCATCAGCGCCACGCGCGCCCGGCGGATCAGTGTCTGGCGGGCCTGGCGCCCCTGGGTCCCCGGCTGGAACTGCAGCTCCTGGAGGAGCGGAATGGCCTCCTGCATCGGGATGAAGGCAGCCAGCGCCAGCGCGGCCTCGTGCCGGGCGCTCGGGCTCTTCGCATCCAGAAGGGCGGTGAGGCGAACCCGGGCGGACTCCGCCCGCGTCAGTTGCCAGAGTGCTTTTGCGACCTCCACCTGCAGGCGCTCGGGCAGCTCCTGATCATTCAGAATACGCCGCAGGCGCGTGCTCGAGTACTCACCTCCCTCGGTGCCGAGAGCCGTGGCCGCGTCGATGCGGCGGAGGATGGGCGCTTCCCCGTCCACGAGGATGCCCTCCAGGGCGCGGCTGCCGTCGCGTTGCTCGCCGAGACGCAGGAGCGCGTATCCGGCTGCCAGGCGCTTGCCGAAGTTCTCCGATGCGGCCGCTTCGCGCAGCAGGGCCCGCAGGTCCTCGTCCTCGGCCTGGCGGACCAGGGAAGCGCCGAGGTCCCACACCGGTTCGTAATCCGGAAAACCCGCCGCCTGCTGCAGAAGCGCACCGGCCGTCTCGACGGCAGAGGGTGCACTCTTGTTTTCGGCATCCTTGCTTCCGGTGAGGGTCTGGTCTTCGGCGGGTGCGCGCCCCGCGAACGGAAGCAGAAGCGCTGCCGCAAACAGAGCGATAGCGAGCGGGCGGAGAGAGATGGATCGGAGAAGATGCGTGCGCATGGCGTCCGGCTCCTGGCTGGGTCGTGACCTGCTGCTCATCTGCATTACGGTCTGCATAAGGAAATGGATCAGGCGCCACGCCTGACCCGGAAGAGCGTCCGCACCCACCTCTGTCGGAATTCGCAAACCCTTCCTTCGGTTGAAGGTCTGCTCCGGCGGGACGCGGACCACTACGCGTGGATTGCGCAGTAGCGCTGCATCCTTTCGCTAATCCTTACCGTACCACGCCTTCCTGAAGCGGGCAAAGGCTTTTTGGTTGACAGCCGGGCAGATTTCGATACCCCTGTAATTGTCTATTGAAACGCGAGATGCGTCCCCGTAGAGTGCTGGCTTCGCTCGACCGGAAAGGCAGCCAGAGCTTCGAGAGCAGAACAGGCGATTTTCCGCCATAATAGTATGCGAAGATATGGGTTAGGACGCTTTCTCGCCTTGCGTCCGGCCCTTGGATACATGCGACGCGACCCCTACGGCGAAGGATCCTTCGATGAAGTTACGCTGCGGCAAGAGCCGCCTGTCCGGTGAAGTGGCGATTCCGAGCTCCAAAAGCCACACCGTCCGCGCCTTGTTCTTCGCATTGCTGGCCGACGGGGAGAGCGTCATCCGGAATCCGTTGGCTTCGGCCGACACGCACGCGGCGCTGAGCGCGGTCCAGGCGTTCGGCGCGGGCGTGGAGACCACGGCGACCGAGTGGCGCGTCCGCGGACTGGGCGGCACGGTGGACCCGCCGGAGAACGTCATCGATGTCTGCAACAGCGGCACGACGCTCTACATCGGGCTGGGGGTCGGGGCGCTCTGCAATGGCCAGGCCGTCTTCACCGGCGACGACCAGATCCGTCGGCGTACGGCGGAGAACCTGATCGCCGCACTCAACGATCTGGGGGCGCAGGCGTCCTCCACGCGCGGCAACGGTTGCGCGCCGCTGGTGGTCGGCGGGCCGCTCCGCGGCGGGGAGACCAGCATCGTCTGCCCGACATCGCAGTACCTGACCAGCCTGTTGATTGCAGCTCCCCTGGCCGAGGCGGACAGCCGGATCTCGGTTCCCCTTCTCCACGAACGCCCCTATGTGCGCATGACGCTTGCCTGGCTCGAAGAACTGGGTGCGCAGGTGGACGCGGACGAGAACCTGACGACGTTCCAGGTGCCGGGGCGACAATCGTACCGGCCGTTCCGAAAGACCATGGCCGGCGACTTCAGCAGCGCCACGTTCTTTCTCTGTGCAGCGGCTCTGGCGGGGGAGGATGTGCTCCTTCGCGGTCTGGACATGAGCGACCCGCAGGGCGACAAGGCGGTGGTCGACTACCTTCGCGCCATGGGCGCCGATATTCGGGAAGAAGAAGCGGGCCTGCGCGTTCGCGGCGGGGACCTGACGGGGGCCGATCTCGACCTGAATGCCACCCCGGACGCCCTCCCGGCCATGGCCGCCACCGCGTGTTTCGCCCGCGGCACGACCCGCCTGCGCAACGTCCCCCAGGCGCGCATGAAGGAAACCGACCGGATTGCAGTCATGGCGAAGGAGCTCGGCGCCCTCGGGGCGACGGTGCGTGAACTCGACGACGGCCTCGAGATCGACGAGTCGCCTCTCATGGGGGGCGCCGTCCACGGCCACGGAGACCACCGCGTGGTCATGAGCCTCTCCATTGCCGGATGCCGCGCCGACGGGCCCGTCGTCGTGGATACCGCCGAGGCGGCGGCCATCACCTTCCCGGATTTCCCCGAGCGCATGGCGTCCCTGGGGGCGAAGATCCAGGTCATCGAAGACTGAGCCACGGCCGTCAGCCCGATAGCGGCTTTCGCGCCCGCCGGTCTGCCTCACAACGAATCGGGAGGAGCGATGAATACCCGGAAGCTTGAATCGAAAGAGGTTCTCAGCGCAACCGTCAAGACCGCCCGCCTGGTCGAAGCGGGAGAGCGGCACGTCATTCTGGCCACCGAAGCGGTGCAGGCCTCCAAGCGGAAGATCTCGTCCGCGGACAGCGAGATGGTGAATCAGCAGAAGCTGGCCGCGGTCGGAGACAAGGTGGAGGGCCGCCTGCGCATTGACGTCCTCTCCGACACCGCGTTCCGTGTCCGCTATGCGCAGGGAGAGGCCGTTCCGGAAAACGCGACGCCCATGGTGGTCGGCACGCTGGGCCCCCCGAAGCGGTGCGAGATCGAAGAGGCGATGCAGGCCGCCCCGCTCGAAGACCAGATTGCGCCGTGGGCGACCAACGACGGCCAGGCGTCCGCTTCCGGCACCGACCGGCCGGCCGTCGGCCTCCGTACGGCTGCCCTCGCCATCCAGGTTCTCCTCGACCCGTTCCGCATCGAGGTGCTGGATCGGACGGGCCGCCGGCGCATCCTCGGCATCGGCGGCCGCGAGAAGGACAACTTCAGCAACTGGGACACCTACAACACCGGCGTCTGCCGCACGCTCCCGGAGGGCGATCCGGTCGCGACCGAACACTTCGACCTTCTCCACAACGAGTGTATCTACGGTCTCGGCGAGCAGTTCATCCGTCTCAACAAGGTCGGGCAGACCATCGACCTCGACATGGTCGACGCGTTGGGGGTCACCACGCCGCGCTCCTACAAGAACATCCCTTTCTTCATCAGCAACCAGGGATACGGCGTCTACTTCAACCACTCCAGCCGGATGACCTACTGGGTGGGCAGCCGCTCGGCATGCGACGTTCAGGTCGCGGCGGAGGACGACTTCCTCGACTACACGGTCTTCACCGGCAGCATCAAGGATGTGCTCCCCCAGTATACCGATCTGACCGGCAAGTCCTGTGTCCCGCCGGCCTGGACCTTCGGGTACTGGCAGAGCAAGATCAGCTACAAGAGCGCCGAGGAGACCCTGGAGATCGCGCGCAAGCTCCGCGAGGAGGAGGTGCCCTGCGACGTCATCCACCTCGACACGCACTGGTTCGTCGAGGACTGGTACTGCAACCTGGAGTTCGACAAGGAGCGCTTTCCCGATCCGGAGGCCTATCTGCGCGAGCTTGCGGGTCTGGGCTTCAAGGTCTCGCTGTGGCAGCTTCCGTACATTCCCGAAGGCAGCAGGCTCTTCGACGACCTCAAGGCGGTCGACGGCTTCGTCAAGAACGCCGACGGAGAGATTTACGATTGCGGCATCTGCTTCACCAAGGGCTTCGAGGGCATCGTCGGGGTTGTCGACTACACCAACCCCGAGGCCGTGCGCGTGCACCAGGACGCGTTCCGCCGCCTCTTCCGCATGGGCGCGAAGGTGATCAAAACCGACTTCGGCGAGGCCGCCCCCCTCGACGGCGTCTACCACGACGGCGCCCCGGGCCACCGCATGCACAACCTCTATCCGCTTCTCTACAACAAGGCCGTGGCCGAAGTGACCGAGGAGGAAACCGGCGACCGCGTCGTCTGGGCGCGGTCCGCCTGGGCCGGGAACCAGCGCTATCCGCTCCACTGGGGCGGGGACAACAGCCCGAACTACTTCAACCTCGTCCCGCAGGTGGAGGGCGGCCTCAGCTTCGGGCTGTCGGGGTTCCCGTTCTGGAGCCAGGACATCGGCGGCTTCTGCGGGACCACCAACGATCGCCTGCTCATCCGCTGGATGCAGCTCGGCATGTTCCTCTCCCACAGCCGCATCCACGGCTACGGCGACCGGGAGCTCTACAAGTTCGCCCCCGAGACGATGCGCATCTGCCGGGAATACATCCACCTGCGCTACCGGCTGCTGCCCTACATCCTGGGCGCGGCGCGGCAGTGCGTCGAGTCGTCGCTGCCGCTGGCGCGGGCGCTGGTGGTCGAGTACCAGGACGATCCGAACGTGTGGAACCTGTCGGACGAGTGGCTCTTCGGCGACAGCCTGCTGGTCGCGCCCATCGTGACCGAGGAGAACCGCCGGCGCGTCTACCTGCCGCAGGGCGCCTGGACCGACTGGTGGACGGGCGAGCGCTTCCCGGGGCAGGGGTGGATCGAGATTGCCGCCGACCTCGAGACGCTTCCGCTCTACCTGCGCGAAGGCGCGGTCATCCCGCTGGGCCCCGTTCAGAACTACGTGGAGGAGAAGCGGGCCGAAACGGTCACCCTCCGCATCGCCCCCTTCCGGGGGGACGGCACCACCCGCCAGCCGGCGGTCGTGAACGGAAAGCCGGTGGAGATTGTCTATACCGCGGCCAATGCCGCCCACAACGTTGCGGTGCGCGGTTGCGAAGCGACCGTCGAGCTCGAGGTCCTCGGCAACGCACAGGTCCATCTGCACCAGGAATAGCCGGCAGCCGTACCGCGGAGGGAACATCCGATGAGCACAACGGACGCAAACGGCATCGACTTTTCGGCCCTCTTCAGCCCGAAGGAGGTGCTCTGCCGGACGCAAGCCAGTGAACGCGACGAGGTCTTCCGCAGCCTGCTGGAGACGCTGGCGTACAACCGCGGCATCGGCAATGTCGACGAAGCCTGCGAAGCGCTGCGGGCGCGCGAGGCCGAGACCGCAACCATCGTCGGTCCCGGCATCGCGGTTCCCCACGCGCGGCTGGAAGCCATCGACGAGATCGCCGTGGCCGTCGCCACGTCGGCGCAGGGCATCGACTACGGCGGCCAGGCCGTGCAGCTCGTCATCCTCATCCTGGCGCCGAAGGCCCTGCCGGGTGCGTACCTGCAGGCGCTCAGCGCCCTGGCCAAGGTCTGCCAGGACCCGGAGACGGCCAGCATCCTCGCCGACATGGAGTCGCCGGAGGAGGTCTGGAACTTCTTCGCCAAGGGGGGGCTGGTGCTGCCCGAGCACCTCTTCGCCAAGCACCTCATGGACCCGGTCCACGCGGCGCTGCAGGAGAACGACACGCTGGAGAATGCGCTCGACCTCTTTGTCCGCGAGAACGTGGCCGAGCTCCCGGTGGTGGATCGCGACGGCGAACTCATCGGCGTCGTCACGACGCACGAGTTCCTCCGCGTCTGCCTGCCGGACTACATCCTCTGGATGGAGGACCTGACCCCCATCCTCAATTTCGAGCCCTTCGCCGAGATCCTCCGCAAGGAAAGCAATACCTGGTTGGCGGAGATCATGACCGCCGAGTACGCCACCGTCCGCGAGGACGCCCCCGCCGTGCAGGTCGCCAAGGAAATCACCCGTCGCAACACCGAACACGCTTACGTGGTGCGCGGCAAGAAGCTGGTCGGCGTGGTCGCCCTCAACGCGTTTCTCAACAAGATTCTCCGGGAGTAGCGCATGCATTCGGATTCCGAAGCGCCCACCACGCGCCAGCTCGTTGTGCGCGGTCTGATTCTCCTGACCGTCGCCGGCATCGTTGCGGTGCTGGCGAACGGGCTCGGGCTGGAGCGCCCGCAGGTCATCAGCAGCTCCATCTTCATCATGATCGTGATGGCGACGCTCTTGTTCTGGAAGTTCCGCCTCGCCATCGCCTTCCTCGGCATCGGGGCGCTGCTCGGATGCAACGTGCTCGACCTCGAGACCTTCATCGAGGAGAGCAAGCTGGAGGTGATCCTCTTTCTCGTCGGCATGATGGTCACCGTCGGGGTGCTGAAGGAGCTTGGCCTCTTCACCTGGGTCATCCAGAGCGTCATCAGTGCGCAATCCATGACGGGAAAGCGCTTCATTGTCGTGGTCTGCTTTCTCGGCGCCTTCATGGCCTGCGCGGTGGACGAGGTGACGAGCATCGTCTTCGTCGCGACCCTCATCTTCCAGGTCTGCGATACGCTGAAGCTGAAGCCGACGCCGTTCATCATCGTCGCGGTGCTGGCCACCAACATCGGCAGCAGCGGCACCATGCTCGGCAACCCGGTGGGCATCTTCATCGGGCAGAACGCGCAGCCGCCGCTTACCTTCGTCGATTTTCTGCAGTGGTCCTTCCCCATCATGATCGTCTCGCTGGTGGCGACCCTCTTTCTGCTCCTCTTCTACTACCGCAAGGAGATTGCGCTCCTGGACGACCGCCTCCGCGCCCGGCGCGAGATGGGCCTCGGTCTCGGACCGCTGGTGCAGATCCCCTACAAGCGCGGGCTGGCAATCCTGGCGGGCATGATCGCCTTCATCGCCCTCCACCACAGCATCGAGCGCTGGCTGGGGCTCGAGCCGAACACCATGCTCATGGTCGCGCCGCTCATCGTGGCCGGCATCCTCATGATCTGGCGGCACGAGCGCGCCCGGCATTACATCGAGGCCGATGTGGAGTGGTGGACGCTGCTCTTTTTCATGATGCTCTTCGCGGTGGCCGGCACGCTCGAGCACACCGGGGTGACCCGGCGGATGGCGGACGGCTTCGCCGACGTCTTCGGCACGAACACCACGGTTCTCATCCCCGTGGTCATGGTCATCGCCGCGCTCGGCTCGGCGTTTGTCGACAACATCGTCTTCGTCGCGGCCTTCATGCCGGTCGTGAACGAGCTCGCGCAGACGCCGCTGGTCTGGGCGCTATTGCTGGGCGCCTGCTACGGCGGGAACATTACGATGATCGGCTCGACCGCCAACATCGTGGCCCTCGGGATGCTGGAAAAGCGCTACCGCGCTCACATCCTGTTTGCGGAGTGGCTCAAGGTGGGCGCGCTGGTCGGGATCGTTTCCGGATTGCTCGCCTGGGGAGGCGTGACGCTCCTTGCGCCGTACATGCCCTCCACGGCCGAACGGGCCGCGCACGCTGCCGCGCAACAGGCCGGAGAGCACCCGATCGCCGCACCGGAAAGCGAAAACGCCACCTCCATCGAACCTGCCGTACCGGGCTCCCGGGAGTAGGCCCCGCCCCGCGAAAGAGATCCGATTCCACTGACGTGATTCTGGACACGGGAGCCCGTCTTCTGTTAGGATCGCGGCGGTCGGTCGGCGCCCCTGTCCCGAATATGGACAGAGGAAGCAGGATCTGCGGGTTCGCTGCTTGCAGGGCAGCAGGGCGCGGTTTCCCTCCGCTGATCCGCAAGGGCAGCTGCCGGTCGATGGGAGCATCCCCCGTCGGTGAGGGAAGGGGGCGGGAAAGGAGGGTAGCATGGCGGTACCAAACGAAGCGGGCCTCGAGACGCTCGCGCTGCACGCGGGGCAGGTGCCCGACGGTGATTTCGGCTCCCGGGCCGTGCCGATCTATCAGACGACGAGCTATTGTTTCCGAGACGCGGCGCACGCGGCCGGCCTCTTCAACCTGGAAGAGTTCGGGCACATCTACTCGCGCTTGTCCAACCCGACGGTGGAGGTCCTCGAAAACCGCCTCGCCGCGCTGCACGGCGGGACGGCTGCGCTCTGCACCGCCAGCGGCATGGCGGCCATTGCGGGGGCGATCCTCACGCTGGCCGAAGCCGGCGACAACATCGTTACCGGCGAGAACCTGTACGGCGGCACGCACACGCTCTTCCAGCACACGCTCCGGCGCCTCGGCATCGAAGCGCGCTTTGTCGACTCGTCCGACCCCGCGGCGTTTTCGAAGGTCGCGGACGAACGGACGCGCTGCTTCTATACCGAGAGCATCGGCAATCCGCGCTGCAACATCGACGACCTCGACGCCATCGCCGCCGAGGCCCACAAGGTGGGCGTTCCCTTTGTCGTCGACAACACCGTCGCCGCGCCGCCCATCTACAACCCCTTCGATCACGGGGCCGACCTCATTGTCTACAGCCTGACCAAGATTGTCGGCGGCCATGGAACCAGCATCGGCGGGGCGATGATCGAGAAAGGCGACTTCGACTGGCGCCAGGGCGGGCGGTTTCCGCAGCTCACCGAGCCCGACCCCTCGTACCATGGCATCAGTTTCTGGGAGAAGTTCGGCAACCATCCCGACGCAGTGTTGCCCGGCGTCGCATTCATCGTCAAGGCGCGCACGTCCTTCCTGCGCGACCTCGGAGCCGCGCTGGCGCCGATGAACGCGTTCCTCATTCTGCAGGGCATCGAGACGCTGCCCCTGCGGGCCCGTGCCCACTGCGAGAATGCCCAGCGCGTCGCGGAGTTCCTCCACGGGCACGACCTTGTCACCTGGGTCAACTATGCGGGCCTGCCGGACCACCCGGACCACGCGCGCGCGACGGCAAACTTCCCCCTCGGTCCCGGCGCCGTCTTCGGCTTCGGCGTCCGGGGCGGGCTGGACGCGGGGCGCCGCTTCATCGATGCGGTCCAGCTCTGCAGCCACCTGGCCAACATCCTGGATGCGAAGACCCTCGTCATCCACCCGGCCAGCACCACGCACCAGCAGCTCAGTCCCGAGGAGCAGCAGGCCGCGGGCGTCGCGCCCGACCTGGTCCGGATTTCCGTCGGGATTGAGAGCGCCAACGACATCATGGCCGACCTCGACCAGGCGCTGCGGGCCTCCCAGGGATAGTCTGATGCCGACCGAAACGCCTCCCATCCCCACGCAGGGGCCGGCCGATGCTGACAGCCCCGACAGCAAGGGCTCCGTCGGCTGGACCGAGGCCCGGCGCGTGCGTCTCGTCGAGGCCGACGCCCCGTTCACGCTCGACGTCGGCGGCAGCATCGCGCCCGTGGACGTGGAGTACGAGGCCTACGGGGAGCTTTCGCCTGCCAGGGACAATGTGGTCCTGATCGCCCATGCGCTCTCGGGTGATGCCCACGTTGCCGGTTGGGACCGGCGCGCCGAAGCCGACGGACGCTCCTGGCGTCTGCGCAAGCCCGGCTGGTGGGACAGCATGGTTGGCCCCGGCAAGGCCATCGACACCAGTCGCTATCATGTCATCTGCGCCAACGTACTCGGCGGCTGCTACGGGACCACCGGACCTCGCAGCATCGACCCGGCAACCGGACAGCCCTACGGCCTCCGCTTCCCCGTGGTGACGGTGGGCGACTGGGTCCGCCTGCAGGCCCGGTTGTTGGATCGTCTCGGCATCGATCGGCTCCATGCCGTCGTGGGCGGTTCCCTCGGCGGACAGCAGGTCCTGGAGTGGGCGCTGGCCTACCCGGAACGCGTCGAAAAGTGCATTGCGCTCGCTGCATCTTCGCGTCTTTCGGCGCAAGGGTTGGCGTTCAATGCGGTCGCACGCTTCAGCATCATGAACGATCCGAAGTTCCAGGACGGCGATTACTACGACGGCGAAGGCCCCGCGGCCGGCCTGGCCGCGGCCCGGATGCTGGCCCACATCACCTACCTTTCCGACGAGGGGATGCACGCCAAGTTCGGCC
This sequence comes from uncultured Planctomycetales bacterium, assembly GCA_964553265.1. Classification (GTDB taxonomy): domain Bacteria; phylum Planctomycetota; class SZUA-567; order SZUA-567; family JAFGNG01; genus CAZKKD01. Next base: position 10,497 of record CAZKKD010000080.1, read on the forward strand.
GCCGCCTGCAGGACAAGGACGCGCCCGACTTCGGCTTCGGCATCGAGTTCCAGGTCGAGAGCTACCTCGGCCATCAGGGCCGTGCCTTTGTCGAACGCTTCGACGCCAACAGTTACCTCTACATCAGCCGCGCGATGGATTACTACGACGCCGCGGCCCAGTGGGGCGACGGCGACCTCTGCGCGGCGTGCGAACGCATCCGATCGCAGCTCCTGGTGGTGAGTTTCTCCACCGACTGGCTCTACCCGCCGCAGGAGTGCCGCGAGTTCGCGCTCGCCATGTGCCGGGTCGGGCAGTCCGTCTCCTATGTCAACGTCCCGTCCAGCTACGGGCACGACGCCTTCCTCGTCGAAACCGACAAGGTCGGACGTCTCATTACCCCGTTTCTGGCCAGTCGCCGTCTCGGCGTGAGGGGAACGGCATGAACGATGCTCTCGGCGGCGGCAGCGGAGCGGAATTCCTGCGCCGCATCGCCACCCAGGTCATGCGCAAGGTCGACCCCGCCCTCATGGCCGTCGGCGCGGACAAGGTCGAGGAGTTCATGGAGCACGTCGGCTCCTCCAGCCCCCGTCCGCGGGCCGAGGCCACCGGCGCTGTCCGCCGCTGGCAGGACCAGGTGATCCAGGAAGAGATCCCCTCCGGCGCGTCGGTGCTCGACCTCGGGTGCGGGGCCGGGCAGCTCCTGGCCAGCCTCATCGACGCCAAGGGCGTCCGCGGACAGGGCGTCGAGCTTGATCCGGGTGCGGTAGCCGACTGCGTCGGGCGCGGCGTGCCCGTCATTCAGAGCGACCTCGACGAGGGCCTCCGTGAGTTCCCGACCGCGTCCTTCGACTACGTTGTTCTCGAGGAAACCCTCCAGACCCTCCGCCAGCCGGCGCGCATCCTCGAAGAGATGCTGCGCGTCGGCCAGCGCGGCATGGTCTCGTTCCCGAACTTCGGGTTCTGGCGTGTGCGGCTGGACGTCGCCGTCCGCGGCCGGATGCCGGTGACGGAATTTCTGCCCCACCATTGGTACGATACGCCCAATATCCATCTGTTCAGCCTGCAGGACTTTGTGGACTGGACGCGCGAAAGCGACGTTCACATTACCCGCGGCTACGTTTTGGAGGAGGGCATTGTCCGCGAACTCCGACCCGAAGACAACCTCTACGCGGAAGAGGCCCTCCTCGTCATCGAACGCGGGCGCTGACGCGGGTCGCCGGTGGCTATTGACGATTGCGCGCCCGCCGAACCGCTCCGCCTGCCCGTCAGGGAGAACTCGACATGGGTGCCATCCACCCCGACAATCCGTCCAGTATCGGCAACACCCCGCTCGTCCGTCTCAACCGCGTCACCGAAGGAGCGGGGGCAACCGTCCTTGCGAAGATCGAGGGCCGCAATCCCGCCTACAGCGTCAAGTGCCGCGTCGGGACCTCGATGATCGCGGCCGCCGAGCGGACCGGGCGCCTCAATCCGGACGTCACCGTCATCGAGCCCACCAGCGGCAACACCGGCATCGCGCTCGGCTATGTCTGCGCCGCGCGCGGGTACCGCCTGGTCCTCACCATGCCGGACACCATGAGCATCGAGCGCCGCCGCGTCCTCGCCGCCTTCGGGGCCGAACTCGTCCTCACGCCGGGCGCCGAGGGCATGAGCGGTGCGATCCGCAAGGCCGAGGCTCTCGCCGCCGACGATCCCGACCACACCTTCCTGCCGCAGCAGTTCCGCAATCCCGCCAACCCGGCCATCCACGAAGAGACC
>CAZKKD010000081.1:0-5044 GCA_964553265.1 uncultured Planctomycetales bacterium
TCCTCCAACCGGACGGTGCAGGGCGCGGGGGTTCGCCTGCTCAGGGAGAACGATACCCGGCGACTGGCGCGGCGTCAAACAAAAACACATGGCTCAGGATATGGATCAGCGACCGAAGCCGTTGATTGAGGCAGGCTTGCGCGTTCGACCCGGTACCGCGAGGGCTCGCTTTCCTGGGAAGAGGGCAGCGGCCGGCGGAACCGCATGGGCCCGTGGCCATGGACCATGAAAACGGCCCGGTCCGTGGAGGACCGGGCCGCTCGAATTCTGGCGCCACCCAAAAGGCGGAGATTCGTCAGGGGGCCGGATTCAGGACGCCGAGGACGCGGCCGAGAATCTGGTCGCCCGCCTCTTCGTCCAGCACGACGGCGCCGCGACGCTTCGGGTCTTCCGGGCGGCCGTGCACGGTGCCGTCCGGATCAACGCTGACGCGGCGGATGCGCAGGCCGCGGCCCTCGATCCAGAGCGCGGCGAAGCGGCCGTGCAGGCGCTCCGGGGCGATGGAGCGACGATCCACCAGGACGAGTGCGCCCTGCATGATGGCCGGCTCCATGCTGGCGCCCGCCATGCGGAAGGCCACCACCACCCGGCCGCGCGGGCACCATTCGCCGGGGAACTGGCAGTAGCGGTCGATATCGCGGCGGGTAAGGTCGGCCACTTTCTTGCGGGCGGACTTGGGCTTGACGACCGGTGAGGCGACGTACGCCTTTTCCAACTCCGCCGTCGTTGCCTTGTCAGCGTCCAGCAGGTGCAGGGCGACCGTGGCCGGGCCGGTGATGGCCCGGTCGTCCGTCGCGGCGCCCTTGCGGCTCTTGGCCGTGCCGTAGGCGGGGGCGCCGGGCTCGGCCACCTTGGCATCGCCATAATCCTGCGCCATCAGGTAGGCGAAGCGGACTCCCAGCTCCGCTTCGATGGCGGGAATCAGCGAAAGGTTCTCGACAAAGGTCCGTCCCATTTCCCAGCTCTGAATGGTCTTCGGCGAGATGCCCAGCCGCTGCCCCAGTGCAGCTCGGGAAAGCTTCTTGGCATCGCGGGCGGTTCGAAACCGTTTGCCGAATTCACTCTTCAACTCCTGCGTATTCATGAACTTTGCCTCCGCATGTTCCATTTCTGCTCTGCCGTAACCGTTGCTGTCCGATCACGCAGCCCATTGCGTGCGACCGATTGCGCGGTTCCGGCGGGGCAGTCGTCTCTCACCCTATACCTGCACTATACTCCCAAATCCACCACAAAAAACATCTTTTCGGAAGAAAAGCATTTCGCATGCCTTTCCCGTGCGGACACTGCTTGCGGGTTGTTTCGCCCGAAGGGGAAGCGATACATACCACCCACGGATTGCGCATTGTACTGCTCATCGGAACACATGTCAACAGGAAAAGGCGCCACCCCCAACCGTATCCGCAGCAAAAACAGTTAGTTAGGTGGAAATCGGGAAATTCGGGAACGCGGCGGATGCCTTGAATATTGGCTTTTGGTTAGGGCTCCTGCAGCTTTACGTTTTGCGTGTGGTGCAACGAACGCGTCCTTTGCGTTAGCCCAGTTGGTGCCGCATCCGGGGGGCGGAGGGGTACACCCATGGTCAACTGCTTTCGTACTTTATGGTGCCGCCGACGTGGTGGTGATCGCCAAGGCGGGACGCGGAATGTCGATACGAACCGCACCAATTCCGTTTGGAAGGTCGGATATGATTTTGATGCAGGCGCATGCCCAGTTTTCAGGACAGTGTTTCTCCGCAGGAAGGTCGGGGCGGCAACTGGGGTCTCCGCTGGCAAAAAGCTTTGCCCGGTTTGTTTTCGGGCAAATGAGGTTGCCCGCGCCTTCGCAATTGTTATGATGAACATCTTCCATTGGAACGGCGCCGTGCGTGTGGCGCGCGTGGTGCAGACGGAGGCTCGCAATGCGCAGGAACATTGTTCACGAAGGCGCCGGTTCGCTGACCTACGCCATTCGTGAGATTGTCCAGGTCGCCCATCGGATTCGCGATCTGGGCCAGGAAGTGACGTGGGAGAACATCGGCGACCCCATCCAGAAGGGCGAGGTGGTGGAGCCGTGGATCCGCGAGGTGGTCGAAGGCTTGGTGGAGGAGAACCATTCGTGGGGCTACTGCGCCACCGCCGGCGTGCCGGAGACGCAGCGCTACCTCGCCGACGAGGTGAACCGCCGCGGCGGGGCCCAGGTGACCCCGGACGACATCCTCTTCTTCAACGGCATCGGCGACGCGGTGACCAAGGTCTACGGTTTCCTGCGGCGCGAAGCCCGCGTGCTGGGGCCCACCCCCGCCTACAGCACCCACTCGTCCGCCGAGGCGGCCCACAGCGGTTACGAGCACCTGACCTATGAGCTCGACCCGTACAACGGCTGGATGCCCGATCTCGACGACATGCGGATGAAGTGCCGCTACAACGACAGCATTGCCGGCATCCTCATCATCAATCCGGACAACCCGACCGGTGCGGTCTACCCGCGCGAGGTGCTGGAGGCGATTGTCGACATCGCCCGCGAGAACGACCTCTTTCTCATCGCCGACGAGATCTACGCCCACATCGTCTACAACGGCCACCGGACACTGCATCTTTCCGAGGTCGTCGGCGACGACGTCTGTGCGCTGGTCATGCGCGGCATCAGCAAGGAGGTGCCCTGGCCGGGGGCCCGGTGCGGCTGGATCGAGGTGCTCAACCGCCGGCGCGACCCGCTCTTCAGCACCTACGTCGACAGCGTGCTCGCCAGCAAGATGCTGGAGGTCTGCTCCACGACGCTCCCGCAGCTCGCCATCCCCCGCATCCTCGGGGACGAGCGCTTTCCGGGGCACCTGGAGCGCCGCGCCGCGATGTTTGAGGCCCGCGCGCGTGAAGCCACCGAGATCCTCGGCGGCATCCCGGGCGTCATCGTCAATCAGCCGAGCGGCGCGTTTTATCTCACCGTGATGTTCGAGGATGGAGTCCTCAACGACGGGCAGTCGCTCCCCATCGAGTCGCCGCCGATCCGGGAACTGGTCGAGTCGCTGGTCGACGGGGTGGCGAAGGACCTGCGGCTGGTCTACTCCATCCTCGGTGCGACCGGCATCTGCGTGGTGCCGCTCTCGGGGTTCTGCTGCCGGCGCGATGGCTTCCGCGCAACGCTGCTGGAGTGCGACGACGAGAAGCGCCGCTGGACCTGGGAGACCCTCGCCGCCGCCATCCGTCAGTACCTCGGCGCGGGCGCCTGAGCGTCCGACCGCATCACTGGCTTGCGCTGTTCATCCGGTTGCGCCCCCCCGGCAGTCGTGTTCGTGCCGTGGGGGCGCGGGTTCGGTCACGCCCTGGCCGCTTCGAGTGCCGCGTCGAAGTCCGGTTGATTGGTGATTTCCGACACGATTTCACGATACCGGATGGTACCCTTGGGGTCCACGACGAAGATGGTGCGCGTCAGCAGCCGCAACCCCTCAATCAGTACGCCGTAGGCTTCGCCGAAGTCGGCCCGGGCGTGGTCGCTGAGCGTTTCGACGTTTTCAATGCCCGCTGCGGCGCACCAGCGTTCCTGGGAGAACGGAAGATCCATGCTCACGACCAGGACCTTGGTATTCGGCAGATCAGCCGCGGCCTCGTTGAACCGTCGGACCTCCTGGTCGCAGACGGAGGTATCCAGGCTCGGAACCGTCAGGATCAATACCTGGCTCTGTCCCAGGTGATCCGAAATGCGTGTCTCACTGAGATCGTTTTTGTGCAGAACTGCGTCAGGCGCCTGGTCGCCGACCTCGGGAATCCGCCCGATGAGCGTTACGGGATCGCCCTTCATCGTCACCTGGACGTCCTGCGCGGTGGCTTCTTTGCTGCCCATGACATGTCCCCCTTTCCGATTTTTTGCTCCGTAGGGTCCGGACGAGCGCGGTCGCGTTCGGTCGGAACCCTTTGCCGGGAATGTATGCAATGGGCGTTCCTGCAAAAGTGGCGCGAGGGAGGGGCGGCCGGGTGGAAGGAGCGCGTTGCCGGACCCCGGGGCGGTCTACAGGGAGCGCCCGGCTGCTTCGGCGAAGGGTTTCAGTTCCTGCATGAGGGTAGCGAATGCGGCCGGGGGGAGGGACTGCTGCCCGTCCGAGAGCGCCACCTTCGGATCGACGTGCACCTCGACGAGGAGCCCGTCCGCGCCACAGGCGATGGCGGCCTTGGCCATGGGGCCCACGAGCTCGCGGATGCCGGTGGCGTGGCTCGGGTCGACGAGGACCGGAAGGTGCGAGTGCTGCTTGAGGTACGGCACCGCGCTCAGGTCCAGCGTGTTCCGGGTCGCGGTTTCGAAGGTCTTGATGCCGCGTTCGCAGAGGATGACCGACGGGTTGCCTTCCGAGAGAACATATTCGGCGGCCATGAGAAGGTCGTCCATCGAGGCGGCCATGCCCCGCTTGAGGATGACCGGCCGGGCACTCCGTCCGAGCGCCTGGAGGAGGCGGAAGTTCTGCATGTTGCGTGCGCCGACCTGGAAGGCGTCGGCGTAGCGCTCCACCGCTTCGATGTCCGCGACCTCCACCACCTCGGTGATGATGGGCAGGCCGGTTTCGGTGCCGGCCTCGTGGAGCAGGCGCAGGCCTTCTTCGCCGAGACCCTGAAAGCTGTACGGGCTGGTGCGGGGCTTGTAGGCGCCGCCGCGGAGCGCGTGCGCCCCGGCGTCGCGGACGGCCCGCGCGGTGGCGAGGATCTGGTCCCGGTCCTCTACGGCGCAGGGGCCGGCGATGATCGCGCACTGCGGGCCGCCCACGGGGACGTCACCCATGGAGACGACGGAGCCGGCCGGGTGGGTCTCCCGCGCCCCCAGTTTGTACCGCGCCCGGCTGGGCGCGAGTCTCTGCGAGCACGAGGGGACGGGCCTGCGGGAGGCGGTCGGCTTCGAGCGCAACCCGCGCTGGGTCGAAATCTACGGGGAAGCCCTCGAACGCGAGAACGCGGACCGGCGCGCGCGCGGCGAGGCCCCGCTGGCCGCCCAGGAGATGCGCCGCGGCGACTGTGCCGATCTGATCGAGTCGGTCCCCGACGACTCGGTCGACCTCCTGCTGACGGACGTTCCCTACTGGCAC
>CAZKKD010000081.1:5054-12109 GCA_964553265.1 uncultured Planctomycetales bacterium
GTTCGACGAGGGGATGGCCGTCGGGGGGCAGTTCGCCCAGAACCCGTTCGTCCCCGAGGGCGCCGAGGACGACGCGCTCGGTGCCGGGCATGTAGAGCGGCTTCAGGCCGACCGACTCGATCCGGCCGAGAATCTCGTCCGCGTCCGCCTTGGTGGCCTGGGGTTTCAGCACGATGATCATGGTTTGCCCTTCGCATGCGACCGGTTGCGTTCCGCGACGCGTGAACATACCGGAACGGGGTTGCGCTGGCAAGCTGTCGCTTCGGGGAAATCCGTCCGGAACCGGGCCGCGGGGAATACGCGTTGACAGCGTTGCGCGCCCCCTTAGGCTTCCGTGTTGTCGGAAGTACGCATCGGCCGCTGCAGCGTGCCTGTCCGGCTGGGAGGACGGGAAGCAGTCCGGCCAGGTGGTCACAGGGAGCCGTGCGCGTGAAATCCGAACGCGATCAGACCCTCCTGCTCACCGCCTGCCGGCCCGATGCAGTGGCCGAGTCGGCCCTGGAGGCGCATTACCGGACGACGCTGGACGACGAGGAGCGGGCGCGCGCGGATCGATTTCATTTCGATCGCGACCGGCGACTGTACGTGGCCAGTCACGCGCTGGTGCGCCTTGCGCTTGCGGATGCCGTGCCGACGATCGAACCGGCGAACTGGCGGTTTGTCCGGAACGCGTACGGCAAGCCATCGGTGGCTTCGGGGGAAGCGGGGGAGGTGCGCTTCAACCTTTCGCACACCCGGGGCATGGCGGTAGTCGGTATCGCATGGGGGCGCGCAATCGGTATCGACATTGAGTCGCTGGACCGGAAACGCGGCCCCGGCGACCCGGCCGAGCTGGAGCGGCTGGCGGATCGCTTTTTCGCTCCGGCGGAAGCTGCCGCGGTCCGTGCGGCGCCGCCGGCCGCGAAAACGGAAGCTTTCTTTGTCCGTTGGACGCTGAAGGAAGCCTACATCAAGGCGCGGGGGATGGGGGTTTCGCTTCCGCTGGACCGCTTTGCATGGACTGTTGCGGCGGCGGAGCGCGCCCTTTCGCTCTGGACGGATCCGTCCCTGGCGGACCCGCCGGACCATTGGGACGCGTGGTGCTGTGCCGTACCGCCGGCATTCCGCGTAGCCCTGGCGGTCGAGCGGCTGGACGCGCCGTCGCCGCCGGAGCCGCGGCTCTTCATCACCGACCTCGCCGATGGTGTGGACGAGCAACCGCTCCGGGTGCTGGCCCGGACGAGAGAGGAGTAAGACCGCGATGCCCGAGCTCGACCTGCGTGCCCTCATCGATGCGTTTGCTTCCTGCGGAGGCGAGGGGTTGCCCCCGGAAGCGAAGAGGCAGTTCGACGACAAGCGGCGTTTTTTCTGTGCGCCGGAGACGGCGCGCCTGGTCTGGGACGGTGTGACGCGCCCGCTGGGCTTCCCGGACTTCACCGGCCGACGCGTCCTGGACGCCGGTTGCGGAACGGGGTACGTCTGCGTCTACGCGGCCGCCGCCGGTGCGGAGGTGGTAGGGGTGGACCTCAACGCGGACCGGCTGGCCGTCTTTCGCCGTTTCCTCGACTGCGCGCCGGAACCGGTCCGCAAACGCATCCGCATCCGTGAGGAGCGGATCGAGGCGGTGGACGGTGAAGAGCCGTTCGATTTCATTCTCTGCAATGAGTCGATCAGCCACATCGTGGATGACAATCTCTTTCGGCGCTTCCATGCCATGCTGACGCCCGGCGGGGCGCTCTACATCAGCGACGGCAACAACCTGCGCTGCCGCGCCTACCGGGACGATATCCACCGCTTCTGGCAGCGCCTCGAAAACGGCCCCGTCGGTGTGCACGAGAGCCGTTACCGCAACCGGCCGGTCCCCGAGACCTTTGTGCAGATCCGCCGGCGTCTGCTGGCGGAGCACTTCGCCGGCCGCATTGGTGACGACGATCTCGACCGCCTGGCGCGGGAAACGGCCGGACTCCACGGCGAAGCGCTTGCGCGTGCCGGCGCGGCGTTCCTGGAGAGCGGACAGACGCCGGGGCGGCTGTACCGCTACGGCGAGGCCGTCATCCACCCCGAGTCCGGCGTCTATTGCGAGCAGCTTTTCGATCCGGTTGCGCTGGCCGATACGCTCCGCGCTGCCGGGTTCGCGCAGGTCCGTCTCTTCGGTCCGGAAGGGCACAGCCGGGGCGGGTGGATCCGGTGGGCGCTGCGCCTGCTGCCGCTTCGGGTGAAGTTCCTCCTCCAGCCCAGCTTCAAGATCGTGGCTCGCCGCTAGCGGTTTTGCCGGACAGGCACCGCCTCGCAGGGGGGGCGCACCGGTCTTGCGGATCGTTTCTCGTTGCATCGACGCGGCGAGGCGGTATGATGGCGCGTCCGGCGGCCGGACCGGTCCGGCCGCGTGGTTCGACGGATGACCGAGACGAACAAGCGAGGACGACGGATGACCGAATTTCCCCTGGCCGAACGACTCCGCAAGCTTCCCCCGTACCTGTTCGCGGCCTTGCGCCAGCGCATCGCGGCGAAGCAGGCGGAGGGCGCCGACGTCATCACGCTCGGCACCGGCGACCCGGATGGTCCCCCGCCCGACCCGGTGGTCGACGAGCTCTGCCGCGCCATCCGGGACGCCGACGACCTGAACCGGCATCGCTATGGCTGCGACGTTCCGGTCGAAGCCTTCTCCGCGGCGGTGAAAGGGTTCTACCAGCGGCGCTACGGTGTGGATCTGGCCGACGACCAGGTCCAGATGACGATGGGCAGCAAGGACGCCATCGTCAAGTTCTGCCTCGGCCTCCTCAACCCCGGCGACCTCGCCCTCGCGCCGGCGCCCGGCTACCCGACGTACAACATCGGTCACGTCTTTTCGTCGGCAGTCACCTTCCCGATGCCGCTGCGCAAGGAGAACCACTGGCTCGTCGACTTCGACGCCATCCCCCGGGAGGTCTGCCGGCAGGCGAAGATTCTCTGGCTCAACTACCCGAACAACCCCACCACCGCGGTCGCGCCGCTGGAGTTTTTCGAGCGCGCGGTGGCCTTCGGGCGCGAGCACGACATCCTCATCGCGCACGACTCCGCCTACAGCGAGAACACCTACGACGGGTACAAGGCCCCGTCCATCCTGGAGGTGCCCGGCGCGACGGACACGGCGGTCGAGTTCTTCAGCCTCTCGAAGGGCTTCAACATGACCGGCTGGCGGCTGGGGATGCTGGTCGGCAACCCCTCCGCCGTGCAGGCGCTCAAGCTCGTCAAGGACAACGTCGACAACGGCAGCCTGCGCGCGATGCAGTTCGCCGGCGCCGCGGCGCTCAACCAGGCCGAGGAGCTCTTCCCCCGCATCAACGAGGTGTATCGCCGCCGCCGCGACATGGTCTGCGAGGCGCTGGCCGAGGCCGGCTGGCCGGTGGAGCCGCCGAAGGCCACCATCTACGTCTGGGCCCCGGTGCCGGAGAAGTACGCCGGTTCTTCCGGCGCCTTCGCCGAGGACCTGCTGGAGAAGGCCGGGCTCGTCGTCACGCCCGGCGCCGGCTACGGCGAGTGGGGCGAGGGGTACTACCGCATCAGCCTGACCTATCCCGACGAGGTGTTGCGCGAAGCGCTCGGGCGCATCCGCGACATGGGCCGGTCGTAGGAGGTATTTTGGGATGAGAAGTCCAGGACGGCGACGTCCACAACGGCGAAAAATGGTCGAGTCCGTGCCGGAACGGGTTGATCTTGCTGACCTGGCGGAGTCCGTATCTTATGTGGGCAGTCCTGAGCACAAGCGGCATCCGTCGTTTGCGGGTCCCGCCCGCCCCCGGGCGGATGCGTCACAGTGCGACCCTAGCTTCCGCAATCGGCGTGACGAAATTGATTCGTGGTTGCGGGAAGGAATCCGGAGCGGGAGGGTTGGTGAGCCCTGGGAAGGACGATTCCCGCGTTACGTCTGGTATCGAGATGGTGGCTGTCTCTACGAAGCCCGCCTCGTCAATCGGGAATCCGGAGAGTACAAGGGCTATGCGCTTCAGGCGGATGAATGGCCCGAAGGGTTCGAAGGGGATTCGCGTGAGTGACATTTCTTTTTGCTGGAAATGGCTCGACGCAGGTGCCATGGCGCCGGTTGAGTTCGGCCGCACTTTTGCATCCTTGTCGGTTTTGGTAGACGGACAGCCGGTGCCACGGATCGAGGATTTAGCCGCCGAAACCGTTCGAGACGAGTTACATGTCCCACTCTATCCTTTGGCTGAATGGATTGTTTACAACTGGTGGTGCCTCCTTCACGAAGAGCCAACTCCTCAGACCAGGGGGTTTGATTCTCGGCACTCCCTTGCATGCGTCGCCGACGGCTTCGCTTATCCTCCTCTGCGCATTGCGGCGGAGGGGACTTCGATCCGTTTAGTGTGGGGGCCGCGAGAAGCGATGGATGCTCGGCTCCGCTTCTTTGGTGCGGGGGAGGCGCTAGTTGACTACGACTGTGTGGAGGATATGCTGACCGGATTCGTACAAAGCGTTTGCGAACGACTTTCCGTTTCTGGAATCGAGGGCACCTGTCTGCAGCGGGAGTGGGATGCGCTTCGGTTGCTCGATGTCGAAGAGCGCCGGTGGTGCGCTGCCGTGGGGGCGCTCGGAGTCGATCCCTTCCATCCGGGCGATTTCGATACGGGTCTGTTGGAGCAGGCGTTCCAAGAGCTCCCAAAAGCGGTTTTCGAGGAAATGATTGAATCATGCAGTGCGCGCACTTTCACGGAGGACCTGGACTGGCTTCGCTCTGGTCTGCAGGCATTGGAGCGCAATGATCCTTCGTCTTCGTGTTCTTCTTTGCCTTGTTGTGGGCATTCGCGAGTTAATGTGGTTCCTCAGGAAGGAAAGGACCTTCTGCCGCACGAGATCGGCTACCTGCATGCCAGGGCTCTTCGAAAGCAATTCGGTTTCACTGATGAGCAAAGAGTGAACCCTCGCGAGATGTGGGCCGATCTCTATGGGGACCGCCAAGCAGCCTTTCGTGTTGCGCCAAAGCGTGCATGGCGGATCGATGGGATTGTCGGAAGCGGTGATGCTGGACAGTTGGCGTTCTATTATGGTCCCCGTGGCGAACGGGGTGAGCGGTTTTTGTTGGCGCGGGCAATTGGAGAAGGGCTGCTTGATCGGGCATTGCAATCGGGTGCCCGACTTGTATCTTCAAGCAGATCGGCAAATCAGAAGTACAACCGTGCATTCGCTGCAGAATTGCTGGCTCCGGCAGAGTGTCTTGTGAGGGAATGCGGAGACTACGGTGCAAGTGAAGAAGAGGTGACCGAGTTGGCCGATGCGTTCAATGTCTCCGATCTGGTGGTGCGACACCAACTGGAAAACCGAGGCATTTCTGTAAGGGATACGGCATAGCTCCGCGTCGTTCAGTGGGTAGATGCATGGGTGGAAGATTCACGGCCTACCTCGGCCTCGGCGCCAACCTCGGCGAACGGGAGGAGACCATCCGCCGCGCGATCGGCGCGCTGGCGGGGCACCCGGCCATCGAGGTGAACGCGGTCTCCGCCTTGCTCGAGACCGAACCCGTCGGCGGGCCGCCGGACCAACCCCCGTATCTGAATGCAGCGGCGGCGGTGCAAACCTCGCTCTCGGCCGGGACGCTCCTGGCGGTCTGCCTCGACGTGGAGCAGTTCCTCGGCCGCGAGCGGACCGAACGCTGGGGCCCGCGCACCATCGACATCGACCTGCTCCTCTACGGCGACGCCATCCTCGACGAGCCGGGCCTGACCGTGCCGCACATGGAGCTCTTCCGGCGCCGCTTCGTCCTGGAGCCGCTGGCGGAGATCGCCCCGAACGCGCGCCATCCGCTTCTCGGCGTGACCATCGAGGAGCTGCTCGCGCGCCTGGACCGCCTGCCCGAAGGCGGGGAGGACGACCGGTGAATCCCGCCTCCATCTTCGAGCAGATCCGCCGCCTCCGCGATCCCGAGGACGGCTGCCCCTGGGACCGCGAGCAGACGCTGGAAGGCTACGGAACGTGCGTCCTGGGCGAAGCCGAAGAGCTCGCCGAGGCGCTCGCGTCCGGCGACCTGGAGCAGGTCCGGGAAGAGGCCGGCGACCTCCTCTGGAACCTCTGCTTCGTCGTGCACCTGGCCGAAGAGCGGGGCGCGTTCGCCGGCGCCGACGTGGTGCGGGACGTGGTGGCGAAGATGAAGCGCCGCCACCCGCATGTCTACGGCGACGTCTCCGCCGCGACGCCGGAGGAGGCCCTCGCCGCCTTCCGCGCCGCCAAGGCCGAAGAGAAACGCCGCGCCGCCGAAGACGAGACCTGATCGCCCGTCGCGTGTCGGACAGCCCGTGGCGGTGCGTGGAACCGATGCCGAGATGAGAAGGGACCCTCCGTGAGTGAAGACAGGCTGAAGGTGGGCATGGTGGGCGTCGGCGGCTTCGGCCGCACCCGGCGCAAGTCGCTCCGCGAGAGCGGCTGCTACGATATCGTCGCGGCGTACGACCTCAGTGCCGACGCCCTCGCCGAGGCCGAGCGCGAGGACGGCGCCCGGCCGGTCGCGAGCTACGAAGCGCTTCTGGAGACGCCCGGCCTGGAGGCCATCGTCATCTCCACCGGCGGCAAGTTCCACGCCGAACAGATGCTGGCCGCGATGGACCGGGGCCTCCCCGTCTTCGTCGAGAAGCCCCTCTGCAGCACCCCCGACGAGATGCACGCGCTCCTGGACAAGCAGCGCGAGACCGGCCTCCCCGTCGGCCTCGGCCACGGCGACCACAGCCACGACGCGACCAGCCTCACCATCAAGCACCTCATCGAGAGCGGCGCGCTCGGCACGGTCGCGACCTTCGAGAAGACCACCTGCCACAGCGGCGGGCTTCTCATCCAGCCCGGCGACTGGCGCGGCGATCCGCAGAAGAACCCGGGCGGCATGCTGTTCCAGTGCGGCGTCCACGGTCTCCACGAACTCATGTTCTACTTCGGTCCCATCGCGCGGGTCGAGTGCCGGATGCGCTGGGACGTCCACACCACCGGCACGGCCGACGTTGCGCACTGCATCCTGGAGTTCGCCTCGGGGCCCGTCGGCATGCTCTCGGCCTACCACGTCTGCCCGTACCGGCACACCCTCAACGTCTTCGGCCCGA
>CAZKKD010000082.1:0-12108 GCA_964553265.1 uncultured Planctomycetales bacterium
GCGGGTTGATTCCCCCGCCGGGGTTGCCTGCCGTTCGGCCTCAGGACCCTTTCGGGGGGGCGGAGGTTGTTAAACGGGGGCGACTGTTGTTGGACGCCGGACTTAAGCCTCCTCATCTGGGCGTTGCGGTCGCGTATGCGGTCTACAACTGCAGCGTCCTGGCGCCGATGGTGCCGTGGCGGACCGTTGCCGTGATCGCCGTTCTCATCAATCTCCTCACGTTGCTGCCCATCCACGGCCTGGCGGGTCTGGGCACCTCGGAGGGGATCTCGGTGGCGTTTTTCGCCACCACGCCGCTGCCGCAGAAGCAGCTTCTGCCCTATGCGCTGACGTCTCACGCGGTGCGGCTGGTGCTTGTCGTCGTCTACGGCGGGGTGGGGTGGATCCTGTTTCGCCGTCGGCGGGCAGGCGAGCCGGACCGCGTCGGTGATGACGCCGGATCCGGTCAGGATTCGTAGCCGAAGCGTTCGCGGATCCGATCCGAGAGCAGACGGTTGGCCCGTTCCTTCTGTGCGGGCGTGAAGACCTCCCGCCATTCGTCCACCAGCCCTTTGCGGAAGTGGTGGGTGCTGGACTTCGGTGTGATGTCCGGGTCGTGGAATTTCGAAGCGTCGATTTCGAAGAAGTCCAGGAGGCGCGCAAAGTAGGCCTCCCGGTCATTCCGGAAGTCTTCGTAGCGGGTGAAGAGCATGCGGGGGGTGAAGGCCTCTTCCGCCTCGGCGTCCAGCCAGCCCTCGATCCACCGCAGGCAGGCGGGATAGTGGTACTCCAGCATCCAGTCGATCTGGTCGTTCTGTTCGCGATCAAAGAAGTCCTTCGGTAACTCCACATCGAACAGCTCAAGCGTATCCACGTCGTCGGCCTGGAAGAGCCGTTCGAGGTGGTGCAGCCACGAGAGTGAGACCTGCCTCGGGTCGCGCACGTGCACGGCCATGCGATCGAGATAGCGCCGGATTTGCAGTTTGTTCTGCGTCAGGGCGGGCAGGTGGTCTTTTGCCACGCCTCCGAAAAAGACCAGTCGCCGGAATTCGCTTCGCACGATGAGGTTGTTCGCGAAGTAGTTCGTCGAGACGGTGACCTTGGGGATCCGCAGGCCGGTGGCCAGGGTTTCGTAGATGTACTCGCTGGCGCTCTTGGGCAGGTTGCAGATGAGGATCGGCGTCGAGCCGCGCCTGGCCAGAAGGCTGGGATACTCCAAGGGCGGGGTTTCGAGTACCGCCCGGACCCACTTCTTGAAACGGGAGTAAGGCTTCATTGGATGTCCTCGTTCGTCAATCTGTCGCACGCCCGGCGCCTGGGCCCGGCGTGCAGCCTGATTTCGCGTAGCGTGTCTTCCTGTCCGGCAGATCTCCTGACCCCGGGGGGCATTCTCCGCCGTCCCTGTATCCGGGCGCGGAGCACTACCGCGGCGATCCCTTCCCGTCTTCGGTCTCGTCCCGGCTGTCCCGTTCGAGCACGGCGTACATACAGACGGGCGCTTCGGCGCCGGCCCGGATGCAGGGCGCCGACAGCCAGCATGCCGGGGTCACGAAGAGCACCGAGATGAGCCAGCGCGGTAGGACACCACTTCGGTGGATTACATACCAGCCGAGGTTCGAGCCGTTGGTCTCGAAGAAGAGATGCAGCAGCGTGTAGACCCGTCCGCAGAAGCCGCCGAGGAAGCCCCGGAGTTCGCGGATGCGGAATCCGTTGGCCTCAAGAATATGACGCCACGTCTCGATGGAATGGAAGTGGTAGAATCCCTTGCGTTCGGCCAGCCACGCCTCGTCGATCCTTCCCAGGCCGAAGCGGCGCGCCGCGGACAGGTACCCGTCGGCGAATGCGGAGATGTAGAGCGTGCCATCGGGCGCAAGCATTTCGCGAAAGCCACGCAGTGCCCCCTCCAGGTCCTCGATGTGATCGAGTACGTGAACGGAGCTGACGGTTCGGAATCCGGCCCCGGGGGCGAAGGGGGGCGTCAGAAGGCTTCCGCAGACGACATGGTCGAAGGGGCCGTCGCGGGGGGCCAGGTCGAAGACGTACTCCATCCCGACGTCGAACCGGGCCCCGGGATAGTGCATGCGGGTCATCTCGCCGCTCTCGCACCCCACGTCGATGCTCAGCGGGACCACCTCGGCTTCGGCGAACTCCCGCCCCTCGATCAGCTTGTGAAAGCAAAGGGTGGGGAAAAACCAGAACTCCCGGCAGTACCGGCGGACCCAGGTCCGCTCTTCCCCGGACAGACGGAAGAACCAGACCCCGGCGCCGTACGCCAACAACGGCAGGACGATGAGGAGATAGGGGGGAAGCAGCAACAGCTGCTTCAGGAGGCTGGAGGCGAGGAAGCGGACGATCCCGGCGCTGGACGCCTGCTGACGGTCGTCGTAGCTGGTGCGATCCAGGTTCGGGTTGCGCAGAGAGGGGAACTTCTCCGCCAGCCGTTCGAACAGCGCTCCCATGAATTCCGCCTTCCTGTTTCCACAAGCGGACCTGGTCCTGTACGCCGCCGCATGCCGGATGCGCGTTCGGCGGTCAAGCGCCGTCGTCAGCGCTTCTCCAGCCACGATTCCTTGTGGGGGCAATCCACGCAGCCGGGTTCGCTGAAGTCCTGCCGCAGGTGCGCTTCCTTGATCCCGCGGAGGTGCTCGCTAGCGAGGAGCTCCGACAGGCTGTGGGTGCGCAGGTCCCCGATGACCGCCCGTGGATCGTAATCGATGCCGCATTTCTTCAGGTGGCCGTGGGCGTCGACCACGACCTTGTAGAAGAGGATGTAGCAGGGATAGCGGGTCTGCTGGGAGTATTCGGCCCCGGCACGGCTGGCCTCGGCGTCGACGCTGCCGGCGAAACTGTGGGCGTCGATGATCTGCACCACGTCGACGAGAGACGAGAAGAAATCGAGGTACTCCGCGCGCTTGGCCCGGTTCCCGGGCAGCGAAACCATGTGGATGCGGGTCAGGGGGCGTACCTGTCCGCGTTCCTGTTTCAGTGCCATGAAGCGCCGGAGGTTCGCGATGGTGGTTTCGAAGTCCAGGCCGATGCGGATGCGCTCGTACTCCTCGGGATCGCAGGAGTCGATGCTCCAGACAATCGTGTCGAGGCCGGTGTCGAGGATGCTGCGGGCCCGCGCGTCGTCCATGAGTGCACCGTTGCTGAACATCTGCACCGAGGCGAAGCCCATTTCCTTGGCGGCATTGATCTTCTCCTCCAGCCGTTCGTCCAGTAGCGGTTCGCCGCCGGTGAGAATCAGGCTGTGGGCGCCGAGGTCGCGGGCCTCACGCATGACCCGCAGGCTGAGGTCGTGGTCGATGAAGGTGTCTCCGGCGTGGACCGCCGGCGGGCACATGACGCAGGCGGAGTTGCAGCGATTGGTGACGGTGATCTCCAGCACCGGCGGATGTCGCATGTAGGCGGCGGCCTTGCGCCGGATGGTGCGCCAGTAAAGCCGGCGGTACGGCGGCAGGCGGTGGATCCACTCGCTCTGGATGATGCGATGGGCCAGGTGGTTGAGCGCCGGGGTGGCACGGACAAAGTCGTAGAGGCGATCGTAAAGCCCGCGGCGGGGGGACGGGCTGGCGGGTGCGCTCATCGGCGGTAGTGCTCCAGCACCTTGGTCAGCGCGGCGGTGACGTCGTCGGCATCGGCGGGGCTCATTCCCGGCGTCAGCGGCAGAGAGAAGCAGTTGGCCTCCACCGCTTCGGCAACGGGAAAGGTGCCGTCCGGCAGGCTCAAAAGCGCACGGTAGCAGGGCTCCTGGTGCAGCGGGGTGTAATGAATTCCGGCGCCGATGTTTTCGGCCCGCAGGGCGGTGACCACCTGGTCGCGGTCGGCGCGGAACTGCGCCGGGTCGAGGATGACGACGGAAAGTTGCAGGCCATGCCGCGTTCCCGGTCCGGCGGGGCGCGCCTGTCGACGCAGACCGGGCAGGGCATCGACCACCGAGTCGTAGCGTCGTGCCAGCGCCTCCCGGTGCTGCAGAAAGTCTTCCAGGCGCCGGAGCTGCACCACCCCGAGGGCGGCGAGGAGATCGGGCAGGTTGTACTTGTAGCCCACCTCCACGACGGGACAGTGCAGGCCGCCCCGCGAACTGTAGCGACGCCAGGCGTCCTGACTCATGCCGTGCAGGCGCAGGCAGGCGAGGCGCGCGGCCGTCTCCTCGTCGGTGCAGGTGATCATGCCCCCCTCGGCGGTGGTCAGGTTCTTGTTGGCGTAGAAGCTGAAGCAGGCGAGGTTGCCGTGTCCGCCGATGGGGCGCCCGGCATGGACGGCGCCGACCGCGTGGGCGGCGTCTTCGACGATGACCCGGCCTTCGGCGGCGCTGCGGAGCGCGTCGAGGTCCACCGGCAGGCCACCGAAGTGGACGGGCAGAATCGCCTTCGTCTTTGGCGTGACGGCGTCGGCCACCTGGTCGGGGCGAAGGTTGAGCGTCTCTTCGTCGATATCGACGAAGACGGGGCGGGCGCCGCAGTGGAGGATGGCGTTGGCCGTGGCGGTGAAGGTGTAGGTGCTGGTGATCACCTCGTCGCCGGGCTCCACCCCGCTCACCAGCAGCGCCAGGTGGAGGGCGGCGGTGCAACTGCTGACCGCGACGGCGCGCGGCGCCTGCACGGCGGCGGCGAAGTCGCGCTCCAACTCCTGGGCCCGCGGGCCGGTGCCGATCCAGCCCGACCGCAGCGTGGCGACCACCGCCTCGATCTCTTCCTCGCCGAGGCAGGGCCGGCCGAAGATGAGGAAGTCCTTCCGCTGCGGCGCGCCCCCGTCGAGAGCCAGCGTCGCCATCAGGCGTCTCCCCAGATGTAGCGGGGCGCTTCGGGGCCCACATTGAAGAGCAGGTCGAGCACCGAGACCCGGGGCTCGAAGGGGTCGCCATGAATCTGCGGATAGGTCGGGTAGTCGTAGGTCATGTACTCGAGGGAGATGCCCGCCGCGGCGAAGCGCTCATCCTCGATATAGTCTTGTGCGCTGGGGCCGGAGACGTAGTGCTCGGCGCCCAACCGGTTGAGAATATCGATCAGTCGCTCGGTCTTGACGCCACGTACGCCCAGGTCGGAACTCTTCACGAAACGCACCCGGGTCAGGCCGAGATGCCCGGCCAGGAGTTCGGTCAGGTGCATGTCCAGGTCGCTCAAGAGAGCCCAGTCCCGTGCATAGACCGCTTTCAGGCCGTCGGCGTACTCTGCAAAAAAAGGCGCTTTCCGATAGGCGTTTTCAATCATCGCCCAATGCTTACGAGACCACTTCTGATCATTGTCGATCTCGACCTCGTTGATCAGGCGGTCGCTGGCACCGCTTCGCACCGGTACGGTAAGCCACTTCAGCCCGCCCTCGGTGCGGATCTGGTTCCGGTTGCGCCAATCCTGCTTGGTGTACTGGATGTCATCATGATAGACGAAGACATCACTCTTCTGGATAATGTGAAAGTAGCCCCGCCAGGGGATGTAGCTGGGCTGCACACAACCGACGGTGAGCATGCGGATACCTTCTGCGAGAGAAACAGGCAACCTTCGCCGGAAATTATAAGAACTCACAGCGGTTGCGTCAACGCTGCCGCGCAGAAGCCAGGTCGGCGTAGAGGGCCTCGTAGGCCTGGACCATGCGGGCGGTCGTGAAGTGGTCGAGCACGCGCTGCCGGCCCGCACCCCCCAGCGCCCGACCCAGCGTTTCGCGCTGGGTCAACACCGACAGCAGACGCTCGGCATAGGTTTCGGTGTCTTCCGCCGGCGCCAGCAGGCCGGTCTCGTCGGGGACCACCACTTCGGCGATCGAACCGGCGGTGCCGGCCACCACCGGCAGCCCCATGACCATGGCCTGGTAGATCACCACGCCCATGTTCTCGTCCCGGGCGCTCATGCAGAAGGCATCAGCGGCCGCATAGAAGCGGGCGAGATCCCGGCGGAAGCCGGCGAACAGAACCTGCTCTTCGAGGCCGAGACGGGCCCGCAGCGCGCGCAGGTCCTTTTCCAATCTGCCGGAGCCGACAATGAGCAGACGTGCTGTCGGCAGACGTTGCGCCAATCGGGCGAATGCCTGCAGCAGCAGGTCCTGCCCCTTGCCCGGCACCATGCGGGCAATGTTGAGCGCAACGGGGGCGTCGGGCGGGATGCCAAATTCTTCCCGGAGTCCGGCGCTGGACGCCCCGAAGGCCTCCTCGTGGTAGTTGGTGCCGAGTGGGATATAGTGAACGTTTGCGGCGGGCGCGCCTGCCGCCCGCACGTCTTGCTCGGCGATCCGATCCTCGACGACGAAGGCGTCCGCCTGACCGATCCGCAATGAGAAGAGCGGGTAGAACCAACGCGGCAACTGGCTGCGCAGGGCGTGGAGCGTCACCAGGACACGCTGAACCGGCAGCAGCGACCGGTACCAGAGCCCGAGCAAAGTCGAGCCTTCCAGGTGAAGATTGAGGACGTCGGGCCGGAGTTCGCGGATCAGGCGTCGCAGCCGCAGAGGGCTCAACACGGACCCCGAACGCCAGGGATGCAGCACGTGCAGATCGACGCCGCGCGCCACGAATTCTGACGCAAGGGCATTGTCGGCGCGCAAAGTGATGATGCTGTAATCGACAGCGCCCGATGCGTGGGGGCCGGCCAGATCCAGGACGACCTCCTGGGCGCCGCCGATGTTCAGGCTGTCGATGAGATGACAGATGCGTATGGGGGCCACGAACCTGGTCCTCAAGACGATGTGTCGGTGGTTTGCCCGGCATGCGGAGGCATCGCGGTCTTCCGCACCATCTCCCTGGGCGCGTTCAGGGGGGCGGCACATCCTTCCCGCGTGCATCGGATGACAACGCCAAGCGCACCGCATTGGGCCTTTGGGGCATGAGCCCGTCCGTGTACCCGTTGTGCGTCATCGTCCGGGATGATGCCTTGCGGTTCCGAATGTACAGTCAAGTCTATCGACGATATGGCCGGCCCTGTCAAGGAGCGTCTTCTGCTGCTGGAAGCTGACGGGCGATTTCGGGGCGTTGGCGGGTGGTGGGCCTGAAGGGACTCGAACTTCCGACCGAGCGATTATGAGTCCGGAGGATGCCCCACCTAATCAGCTGAAATTGAAAGACTTAGATCCTGTTTCGATAGGCCGTTCTGTCTTCGCCCGGCTGCGAAGCACCGGACTCGACGTCGGACTGCATCGACGATATCCATTGATATCGCCTGTTTCGTCCTCCTTGATCCGGCCCTTCTCGCGCGGGCTCGGGACCACGAGAGCCTATCGGGATAGACTCTTATGTGGGGCTCTCCAAAAAAGAGCGCACGCACAAGGAACCGAGGGGTCTTCCGGCGTCGGTGACCTTCGGGGCGATTGACAGCGGTGCCCTGATGGCGTAACGATCAGGAATGCGGGTGAGAGGCAAGCCCCGGGAGAACCAGCACAGGGCGGACCAAGGACGCGTCCTTACGTCGACATGCGCCCGGAAGGGCGGGCCCATGCCTGTGCCGACGGAAAGCGAGAGCGGATGCAGTGGCTCAAATGGTTCGCCATCCTGCTGGTCGTTGCCGTCGGCACCGCCCTGGTGTACCATACGGTAGAGGCCGACTGGGTTGCGTTCCGACCGGCAAGCCGCCTGGCGGCCCAAGGGGACCGGGTCGATGCAGCCGCGATCCTGGAACGCCTTCGGGGCAAAGGCTTTCGCCCCGATCGCACGCTGCCGCTCCTGGCCGACATCCGCCTGGGGCAGAACCAGCCGCTGGCGGCCGCGGAGGCGTACCGCGAACTGGCGGCGCTCGTTGACGACGCGCGCCACCTCGGTCTGGCCCGGGCCGGCGCTTATGCCCGGGGAGGCAGCTTCGCCGACGAAGCACAGGCATACCGGCGGGTGCTGGCCGCGAACCCGTCCGACCGAACGGCACGGATTCACCTTGCCCGCGTCCTGACGGCCCTCGGCCGCTTTGACAAGGCCGCGGAACAATATCGACTTGTGCTGGGAGAGACCCCATGACCTTGCACCTGCACCGTTCTGCCGCCATCCTGCTGCTTCTGGGGTTGCTCGCGGGCCTCGCCGTCGCCGGACAGACCCCGCCATCGCCGGATGAGGACGCCGCCGCCGTGGCGCCGACGCTCGCACCATGCGCTCCCGATCCGTCGCTCACGGCCCCCGAAAGCGAGATCCCCGACTGGCAGGGCGCTGGGAACTGGCCCGGGTGCTCAGCTAAGCCAAGCGCTATGACGAATCCCTGCAGGAGTACCGGAAGCTCCTGGCCGACCGTCCCGACCTGATGACCGCCCGCGTGGAACTGGCGGCCGTCCTCTTCTGGAACGAAGAAGCCGAACGCGCATTGGCTGCCCTGAAGCCGGTGGACTGGAGCCGCGTCCCCGCCGCCACACAACTGCAGGGCATCGACGTCCACCTCGCCACGAAGGAGTATGAAACCGCCGAACCGCTCCTGCGTGCCCTCATGAAGAGCACCCCCGGCCACCGCGGCGCCCGGTTGCGGCTGGCCGCGCTTCTGAGCTGGACCGAACGTTACGACGAAAGCCTGGCGCTGTACGAAGCGCTGCTGGCCGAGACGCCCAAAGACATCGGCTTCCGCCGCAAATACGCGATGGTCCTCATCTGGGCCGATCGCCTG
The DNA here is from genome assembly GCA_964553265.1 of uncultured Planctomycetales bacterium. Lineage (GTDB taxonomy): Bacteria > Planctomycetota > SZUA-567 > SZUA-567 > JAFGNG01 > CAZKKD01. The sequence goes on from CAZKKD010000082.1 coordinate 8,544, forward strand.
GAAGAGGGCGCCGCCCAGCTCAAGGCCACGCTGCCGGACGATCCGCAAGACGCCTCTGCAAACGACGGCGGAAACGAGCGGGCGCCGGACACCGCCCCGGCCGCGACTCCGTGAAGCCGCCCCGCTCCGCCCCTCACCTTCCCGCCTGGTCACGCCCGTCCGGACCACGGAGGTACAACTGCAGCCTGCTGGCCGCAGTCGTCCTCATGGCCGCCGGCCCCGCGCTTCCGGCAGAACCGTCCGCCGAACCGCCGACCAGGCAGGACGCCACCGAGACGGGCCTCACCGAAGCCGACGCCTGGCCGGAACTGGCCCGCGTGCTCGCCCGGAAGGACGAGACGCTCGACCGCGCTGCAGACGCCTACCACATCCTCCTGTCGCAGCACCCCGACCTGGCCATTGCGCGGGTCGAGTACGCCGAGGTCCTGATCCGGCTTCAGCGGCTGCCCGCCGCGCGCGACGAGCTCCTGCGCGTCGATCCGTCGCCCGAGGCCCTGCCCGACGCGGTCCACCGCCTGGGGCAGGTCCACGCATGGCTCGGAGAGCACGACCGCGCCGTTGCGATTTTGCGGAAGCTGGTCACGGCGCACCCGGACCGACCGGCCTACCGGTTTTCGCTGGCGCGGGCACTGGCCTGGGCCGGCCGGCGCGAAGCCGCCCGCGCCGAGTACGAGGCGTTGTCCCAGCACGAACTGGCCCAATCGCCGGTCTACTGGACCGAACGGGGCGACATCGCGGTCGCGCTGGGGCGCCACGCGGACGCGGCGGCGGCGTATGGCCGCGCCCTGGATCTCACCGGCGACGCCCCTTCGACCGAAGTCCGGAAAAAGCGCGCCCTCGCCCTGCACTGGGCCGGGGACCGCGACCGCGCGCTTCCGATCCTCCGCGAACTCCATGCGTCCCGACCGTCGGACGAGGAGATCGGGATCGCACTGGCGCGCGAGTACCGGGCCCGCGAAGCGCCGGACCGGGCTCTCTCCGTCCTCCAGGCCATCCGCGAGGCCGGTGTACCGCACCCCCTCCTCCTGGCCGAGGAAGCGGACATCGCGCTCGATCTCGGCGACTTCGTCCGCGCCGAGCGGCTGTACGCCCGTGCACGGGCAGACCAGGCCGAGCCGTCCACTGCGTTCCGCCTGCGTCATGCGCTGGCCCGCATGCGGTGGGGCGCGTTCTATGCGGCCGAGGCCGACCTCCGGGCGCTCCGGGACCCGGCCGCCCCCTCGTCGGAAGCCGACCTCCTGCTCGGCCGCCTGCTCCGCGCGGAAGAGCGTTACGCCGAAGCACGCGCCCTCTTCCTGGGGCGGCTGCTGCGGGACCGAAGCGACCGGGATGCGCGGGAGGAACTGGCGCGGACGCTCCTGGCCGACGAGGACCCGGCCGAAGCGCTGGCGGTCCTGGATCGGCCACCCGCCCCCGACGCCCCCGACGCCCCGGCCCCCGGCTATCGTCTCCTCCGCGCGCGCTGCCTCTTCCGCCTGAAGCGGTACGGAGAAGCCGAAGCCCTTCTGCGCGTCGAACGCGGGACGCATCGCCGCAAGGACAGCCCCGATGCGCAGGACACGATTCTGCTTCTCCTGGCCCGCACGCTGCACACGACCGGACGGACGGCGGACGCGGTTGCCCTGCTGCGGGAGTACGCGTCCGATCCGCGCAGCGGGGCCGGCTATCTCCTCTCCCGCTGGACCGACACGCCTGACGCGACCACCGCACCATCGACGGAAACGCGCGCCGTCGACTGGATGGCCCGCGCCGATCTGGCCGCCGAACTGGCCGACCGGCGCGCCGCCGAAGCGTACTGGCGTCGCGCCCTGGCCCTGGCGTCCGGGAACGCACGCGCCCGCTGGGGCCTGGCACGGACCCTGGCGTCCACGCGGCGCTATGCCGAAGCCCTGGCGCTTTACGATGGGCTGCTGGCCGATCTGCCGGATGCGCGCCAGCTCGTCCTCGAAAAGGCGCGCATGCTGGCCTGGATGCAGCGCTATGGTGCTTCGTTGGATCTTTACGGTGATTTGCAGAAACGAAACCCCGGCGATCATGCGGTCCGCCGCGAAATGGCACGCGTCCAGTTCTGGGCCAAGCATCCCCGCGAGGGGCAGCGCACCTATGCCGAAGCGATGACGCCTCCCGTCGACACAGCCGCCCGGCGAACGCTCGCGGACGCGCCGCCCGCTTCCGACGACGAGGCCATCCTTTATGATTGGACAGAAGCGGCCTTGGCGCCCTGGGGCCTGACCGAGAGCGCGATCCTGCACCACGCCGATGCGCCGGCGGCAATTGCTGATCTCTGGGCCGGGTACCGGCGACAGAAAGCGTTCCGTCTCGAACAGGCCGCCAAGGTGGCCGCCTTCGACGGTGCTCCGCAGCGGATGCGCCGCCGCGCCCGGCAGGCGGTCGCGTTCGAGCCGCGGAACGCGGAGATGCGCTTCGACCACGCCCAGGCCGCCGCCGCGCTGGGGCTGGATGCGGAAGCCATCGACGCCTACCGGGCGCTCCTGGCGCGCATTCCCCTCCATTCCCTGGCCGAAGACACGCTGCAGTATCTGGTCCGCCGCCAGGCCCCGTCGCTCGGCCTGGAAACGTGGTTCTGGCACGAGGAGGGGCGCGGCGCGCTCAGCCGCATCCGGCAGATGCGACAGTCGGCCACCGGCGGCTGGAGCCTGCCGGACCCCGACGCCCGGCTGGTCCTTCGCCTGGACCGGTGGCGCATGGATGCCGACGGGGCCAACCCCACCGACGGGACCGGCATCCACCTGCAGTACGAACGCACCCTTTCCGACGCCTGGCGCATCGCGTTCGGCGGCGGCGGACGCGTCTTCGACGACGACGCAACGGCCGACGACACGTGGGTGGCCCATGCGCGGGCAAGCTACCGCCACCGCGACCGCTTCGTCGTCACGGCCGGCTGGGCACGCGACGACCGGGTCACCAACCGCTTCGCCCTCGTCGACGGGCAACAGCGGGACCGCACCTGGCTCACGCTTTCGGTACCGGCCGGGCGCCGCGCTTTCCTTGAGGGGACCGCCCGCGCCCTGCACGACTCCGACGGCAATCGCGGCGAGCACCACACTCTGGAAACGAGCTGGACCCTCTTTCCGCATCCGAGACAGCTCACCCTCTACGCCATCGGCGACTGGCGCGACACGGACAAGGAAACCGGCTATGCGTACGCCGGCGACGAACTGGTGGACCTGCGTCACCCCTTTTTTCTGCCGTACCTTGCCCTCACGCTCTCCGTCTTTCTCTGGACAGTCCGTGCGCGGCGGTACCGGCCGGGCGAGATCCTGCTCGGCCAGTTGCTCATCGCCATCAGTTTTCCGATCTACCTCCGCGCCGCCGTCCTGGCGCTGCTGGGCCGGCGCGGGCGCCTCGTCACGACGCCGAAGGGCGGCTCCCTCTCTTTGCCGCCCCGGGCGCCCTGGCCGCAGCTGGGCATGGCGGCCTTCAACTGGGGGGCCGGGGGCTGGGCGGCCCACCGCCTGGTCCACGACGGCCAGGCGGCCGGGGCGGTTTTCGTCAACGGCCGCCGGTGTCCCCCGCCCTTCCGCACGGCGCCAAACCTACCCGG
>CAZKKD010000083.1:0-12108 GCA_964553265.1 uncultured Planctomycetales bacterium
GCCGGGAGGGGTGGGCGGAGGACGCGGCCGCGGTCGGGGTACGGGGGGCATGGGCCCGGTCGATGGGGACGCCGGCCCAGGAGGACGGGGGGCGGGGCTCGGCCCGCCGGCGGGCGGGGTAGGGGACAGGGCATGGCCGAGGACAACGATCATCTCGATTTCGTCACTGTCGCGCTGGCCCACCGGATGGTGGATCGCGAGCAGATCGAGCTCTGCGAGAGCATCCTGGAGCGCGAGCGCAACAACGGCAAGACGCCCCGCCGCATCGAGGAGGTGCTGGTCGCCGAGCAGGTCCTGAGCGAAGAGGAGGTCTGGGCGGTTCAGAAGGCGCTCAGCCGGATGAACCGCGACGCCCGCAATGTCGGCCGGCGCATCGGCGGCTACGAGATCCTCGGCAAGCTGGGCGAGGGCGGCCTCGGCGTGGTCTACAAGGCCCGCCAGCTCTCGATGGGGCGCATCGTCGCGCTCAAGGTCCTCCACGACCGCTGGGTGGCCGACGAAGAGTTTCGCAAGCGCTTCCTGGTCGAGGCCCGCCTGGTGGGGCGCCTCTCGCACCAGAACCTCATCCAGGTCATCGATGTCGGCCGGTACAAGGAGACCTACTTCTACTCGATGGAGTTCGTCGACGGCGACACCATCGAGGACATCATCGACCGCGACGGCAGCATGCCGGTGCTGCAGTCGATGGACGTCATCTTCCAGATGCTGCGCGCCATCCAGTACCTGCAGCAGTACCGCATCGTCCACCGCGACATCAAGCCCGGCAACATCATGCAGAGCAAGGCCGGCGTGGCGAAGCTGGGCGACTTCGGCTTCGTGAAGAGCAACCTCGACAGCATCATCTCCACCGAGGGCGAGGTGCTGGGCACGCCGGACTACATTTCCCCCGAAGCGGCGATGGGGGCGACGGACCTGGACTTCCGCAGCGACGTCTATTCGCTCGGCGCCACCTTCTATCACATGGTCGCGGGCCGCCCGCTCTTCACCGGGTCGCCCTCCGACGTGATGGAGAAGCACATCAAGGAGCCGCCCGTCCCGCTGAAGCGCGTGAATCCCGATCTCTCCGACCATGTCTGCCTCGTCGTGGAGAAGATGCTGGCCAAGCGCCGCGAGGATCGCTACCAGACCGCGGCCGAGCTCTTCGACGACCTGGACCTCCTGCGCATGAGCGAGCGCGCCGCCACCGGCGAGATGGACATGGGCCGCAGCACCGTGGTCCGCGCCCTGGAGCGCGGCCGCCTGCGGGCGGTGGAGCTGCTGGACGAGAAGGTGAACCTTGAGACCGAGGTCGCGAAACTGCGTCTCTGGCTGAAGATTGCCTGCGCCGCCATCGCGGCGCTGGGCGCGGGCCTCCTGGTCCTGGCGCTCAGCGGATAGCGGCGGGCGCGGGACGGAGAAAGACTGCCCGGCGCGGCGTCGGTCCGCCGGGGCCATCACAATCGGACGGCCGACGGGCCGTCCCCGTTCCACGGGAAGGAGTCCGGCATGCGGATCCGTGCAATGCTCTGCCTCGCCCTGTTGGTCATCCTGGCCGGATCGGCCGCGCGGGCCGCGTCCGACCTGGACCGGCAGGAGACCCTGGTCCTCACCGATCGCTTCGACGACGTCTACCTCGTCAACCGCATCGAGGCCTACCGCGAGGTCGGCAAGCTCACCAACGCCGAGGTGCTGGCGGAGTTCGACTTCGTCGAGCGGCTCCTGGGGGTCGCGCGCTCGCAGGCCGCGCCGCGCGCCGAGCGCATCGAGGCGCTCCGGGCGCTCGTGCGCCTCACTCTCAGCCAGATGACCGAACCCAACGCGATGCTCACCAACCTCGCCGCCATCATTACCGACAGCGATACGCCGAAGCGCATCCGCGTCGCCTCGCTGGAGCTGCTGCGCGAGTTCGGCCAGCTCGATGACGAGGGCAACCTGAAGCTCGAAGCGCTCATCCGCGACATCCACAAGCTCCTGGCCGACATCGCCGGTGCGCCCACCGACGAGGAGCGCAACCCCCGGGCGCTGCGGATTGCCGCGATCGAGACCCTCGGCGCGCTCGCCCCCGCCGACGCCGGCAAGGTGTTCAGCAACATTCTCTCGTCGAGCCGGGAAAAGGATCTCGCCGTCCGCGAAGCCGCGGTGAAGGGCCTGCGGTACTGGATCCGCAGCCGGCAGGTGGACGAGAGCCGCATCCTCGACGCCCTTCTCGCCAGCGCGAGCGACGCCGACGCTCCCGAAGAAGCGGTTCTGCGCCTCCTCTCCATCGAGTGCATGGAGGCGCTCATCCAGAACGGGGCGCGCATCAACCGGCCCCGCCCGCTGTACGAGTTCCTCTACGACCGCTTCCGCAACGGCAACGATCAGCAGCTCATCGCCGCCAGCCGCTGCCTGTTGCGCCTGGCCGATCCCGAAGAACTGGGCAACAGCCTGCGCGTGCACATCGAGGAGCTCCGCACGGGCACCAACCGCGGTCCGGAGGCCAAGACCGCGCTCTTCATGGGGCTCATCGAGTTTTTCCATCCGCTCGCGCGCATCGCCGGCGACCCCGACATGCCGCGCAGCCGCCGCGGCGAAGCGCAGAAGAACGCTGGCGAAATCGTGCAGTTCCTCTCCGCGCTGTTGCGGCTCGACCGCGCGCCGCTGGCCCTCCGCCGGATCGCGGCCCGGGGGCTGGGGCTCATGTCGCCGGTCCTGGACCGGACGGCCGCCGCCGAGGGGCTCCTCGCCGTGCTCGCGATGGAGGGGACGCCCCCCGAACTGCTTGAAGAGGCGGAGCTTTCGCTGGCGCAGCTCACCGACCAGGAGCCGTTCCGCACCGAAGAGGATGCGCCGGATATCGACACCTGGCAGCAGTGGATCGCCGAGCATCCGGATGTGCTCCAGCCCGAAGAGGTGGAGTAGGGTACTGGCGCGGGGAGCCGATCATGCCACGAACGGGCCGAATCGCCGGATGCCGCCCCGGTATCGCTCTCGCCCTCGCGGCGCCGGTTGCGACGGGCTGTCCGCGCCCGTGGCGTCCCGCGCCGGAGGATGTGCCGGGGCGCGAAGCGGTTCCCGACGCCGTCTTCCAGGAAGGGCAGGAGGCCTACCTCGCCCGCAACTATGCGCGCGCCGCCAGTCGCCTCGGCGCCTACGCCGGCGCCCACGAGGGGACGGCCGATGGCGTCCGGGCGAAGTACTGGCAGGCGATGAGTCTGCTCGGCCTCGGGCAGGCCCGCCGGGCGCGGCTGCTGCTGGAGGAGGTCCAGGCCACCCCCCTGGCCGACCGGGCGCTCCGGGCGCTGGCGCTTCGTGGCGTGGCCCGCACGCACGTCGCCGAACGGAATTATGCAGCCGCCGAGCTCGCCTACCGGCGCCTGCGGAGCGTCTATCCGCGGGAGTCGAGCGAAGAGGAGATCCTCGCCGCGCTCGCCGCCTGCCGGCAGCACGCCGGTGACGCGGCCGGTGCGACCCGCTACCGCCGGCAACTGGCCGAGCGGTATCCCGACAGCGCCTACCTGGCGGGAACCGCGCAGGCGGGCGGCGTCGGGGAAGCGCCGGGCGCCTCGGCCGGCCGGCACGTGGTGCAGGCCGGGGTCTTCCAGAGCCGGGTCTTCGCGTCGCGGCTGGCGGAGCGCATCCGCCGCGCCGGTTTCGAATCCATTGTCGCCGCCCGCGCCGGCGCCTACATCGTCCAGGCCGGCAGCTTCTCCGACTCCCAAGGCGCGGAGCGCCGCGCGGCCGCGCTCCGCGCCGCCGGCTTCAATGCCATCGTGAAACCCTGACCCGCCGGACCGCTCCGCCGCCGTCCCGTGCCGACGGGACGCTGCGCCGCGTCCGCTCAGCCTTCGGGAATGCTCCGTGACCCCAGACGCCATCGCTGCTGCGCTCGAGCGCATCCTGCCGCACGTCACCACGCCGATTCAGTACGCCGGCCACGAGTGGAACGCTGTCGTCCCGGCCGGGGACGCCGTCGCCTGTCGCGTCGCGCTGGCGTTTCCCGATGCCTATGCCGTCGGCATGAGCCACCACGGCCTGCGCATCCTCTACGAACTGCTGAACGATCTCGACGGGGTCGTTGCCGAGCGCTGCTTTGCGCCGCTTCCCGACATGGAGGCGCGGCTGCGCGCGGAGGGCATTCCCCTCCATACGCTGGAGAGCTTCACGCCCCTCTCCGCCTGCGACCTGGTGGGCTTCAGCCTCCAATACGAACTCGCCGCCGCCAACCTGCTCACCATGCTCGACCTCGGCGGCATCCCACTGCTGGCGCGCGACCGGACCGCGGCGCACCCGCTCATCCTGGCCGGCGGCTCCGGCGGCTTCAATCCCGAGCCGCTCTCCGACTTTCTGGATCTCGTCCTCGTCGGCGAGGGGGAGGAGGCGCTCCCTGAGCTCGTCGCGGCGTGGCGGGCCGCCGATGCCCGGGCGCTTCCGCGGGAGGCGCTTCTCCGCCGGCTCGTGGCCGCCTGCCCGGGCTGGTATGCCCCCGCGCTCTATGACGAACAGGACGGCGTGCGGACGCCCCGGGTGGACGAGGCCCCGGCAACGGTGCGCCGGCGCCTGGTGGCCGACCTCGACGCCGCGCCGCACCCCGTCCGTCCGGTGGTGCCGACCGCCGAGACGGCGCACGAGCGCGTCACCGTGGAGATCATGCGCGGCTGCCCCAACGGCTGCCGCTTCTGCCAGGCCGGAATGATCCACCGCCCCCGCCGCGTGCGGTCGGTCGAGACGGTCTGCCGGCTCGCGCACGAGGGGCTGGCGAACACCGGCTACGACGAGATCGGTCTCCTCTCGCTTTCGACCGGCGACCATCCCGACTTCGGCGCGCTCGTCACCGCCCTCGACGATGCGTTCGCCCCCCAGCGGGTCAGCCTCTCGCTCCCGTCGCTCCGGGTGGACGCGGCGCTCCGGGGCATCCCGTCGCGCGTCCGGTCGGTCCGCAAGGGCGGCTTCACCAGCGCGCCCGAGGCCGGCGCCGAGCGCCTGCGCGCCGTCATCAACAAGGCGGTCAGCGACGCCGACCTCCTCGCCGGGGCCGAGGCCGCCTTTCAGGCCGGCTGGCGGACCGTGAAGCTCTACTTCATGATCGGACTGCCGACGGAGACCGACGAGGACGTCGACGCCATCGCCGCGCTCGCCAACCGGGTCGCGGCCCTGCGGCGGGGCAAGAAGGGCGGCCGCGCCGTCACGCTCTCGGTCAGCAACTTCGTCCCCAAGCCGTGGACCCCGTTCCAGTGGCACGGCATGGACGCCCCCGACGTGCTCCGGCAGAAGCAGCAGCGCATCGCCGACGCGGTGGACAGCCGCCGCATCGCCTTTCACGGGCACGACGTCGAGACCTCGATCCTGGAGGGTGCGCTCGCGCGGGGCGACCGCCGGCTCGGCGCGGTGGTGCTGGCGGCCTGGCGGGCGGGCGCGCGGCTCTGCGCCTGGACCGAGCACTTCCGCCCGGACCTCTGGCGCGCCGCGTTCGCCGACGCGGGGCGCGACCCGGCGGCCGAGGCCTGCCGCGCCCGCACGCCCGGCGGACCGCTTCCCTGGGGCCACCTCGACGGCGGGGTGGCCGAGGCGTTTCTCCTCCGCGAGCGCGAGAAAGCCCTCGCCGCCGAGCGCACCGCCCCCTGCGCCCCGGGCCGCTGCCCGGGCTGCGGCGTGCCGCAATGCCCCGACCGGACCGCGCCGCCGGCAGGGATGCCTTGAAGTTTCCGCGTCCCGGCGGTATGCTGCAGGGGCGAACCGGGGGCCGCTGACCGGCCCCCGGCCCCCGCCGCATCCGGAAGGAGACACCCGTTAAGCGCCTTCCCCTCCTCTTCGCCGTCGCCGCCGCCGCACTGGCCGGCCTCTGGGCCGGGCGGGCCGCGGTGGGCGCCTTCGGCGCGCAGGCGTCCCTGCACGTCGAGTCCACGCCCGCGGCCGCCGTCTACCTCGACGGCGTCTACCGCGGCGCCACGCCCCTGACGGTGCCGGACGTGGCGGCGGGGAAGCACGCGCTGCGCCTGGCGCGGCGCGGCTACCGCACCCACCAGCAGGTCGTCGACTCCGGCAGCGAGCGCTCCGTGGCCGCGACGCTGGAGGCCATCCCCACCTGCACGCTCACGGTGCGTTCCACCCCCGGGGGGGCGGCCATCTACCTCGACGGCGAGCGCATGGGCCGGACGCCGCGGCGCTTTTCCGATCTCCAGCCGGGGCTGCATCACGTCGAACTGGTCAAGACCAACTGCCTGCCGGTCAGCCGGACGGTGGAGCTCGTCCCCGACGCGCCGCAGGAGCTCGCGCTCGCGCTGGAAAACCGGCAGGAGCGCGCCTACCGGGCCGCCCTGGAGGCCGACCCCTACGACATCGCCGCCTACAACGATCTCGGCGAACTCCTCTACGTTCTCGAGCGCTACGAGGACGCCGCCGCCGTCTACGTCGAAGGCTTCATCCGCGCCAGCGAGCCGCACGAGTTCAGCGAACGCGCCCGCAAGAACATCGGCCGGCTCACCAAGGAGGCGCGCCGCAAGCACGGCGACCCCGCGTTCCGCAAGGCGCTCGACCTCGCCGTCATGGACGCCATGCGCCGCGGGGAGATGGGCCGCCATCTGCTGGAGGATTTCGAGCAGGTGCAGCACGGGCAATACGGATCGGCGTATCGCGAGGCCATGGACACCGTCATCGCGAAGCACCCCGACGACGCGGACCTCATCCTGCGCCTCGCGCCGCACTACCGCAAGCTGGGCGATACCGAACGCCTGGTGGCGCTGCTCGACCAGGCCGCCGAGGCGCACGCGCGCGATGCCAGCGTGCGGTTGCGCGTCGTGGACCAGGCGCTCGATCTCTTCGAGCACGCGAAACGGGAAGATGTCCTGCGGAAAGCCATCGAGCGCCACCTCGCCCGCGCGCGCGCGCTCGGCCCGGGCGGCGGCGAAGAGAACCGGCTCCGGTTCCAGGAGGGGCGCTTCGCCTTTCTCAAGGGCGGGATCGAGGACGGCGCCAAGCGCATCCACGCGGCCATCGATGCCGAGAAGAACCACTCCCGCGCGCACGAGTGGCGTCTCTGGCTGGCGCGGCAGTGGAAGCAGCAGAAGAAGTACGCCGAAGCGGCCGAGCTCCTCCAGGCGATTCTCAAGTCCAAGCACCGCCCCCATCACATCTACCACCAGGCCCGCAACCTCCACCGCGCCCTGCCCAAGGAATTCCGCTGACGCCGGCGCTGCGGTGTCCGGTCTGTTCCCGGTTGCGGTTCGAACCCGAAGGGACGGACGCGTCCTAAGAATCTATCCCGATAGGCTCTAAGGATTGGAGCGCCGGGCGCGGGCTTCGGCCTCGAAGCGTGCGATGGCATCGGGGGTCGAGAAGGCTTCCGGCGCCGCGCCGTTGCGGGCCAGGTCGGCCAGGCGCGTGGCCGGTTCGGGGTCGTCGGGAAGGATCTCCAGGACGCGCCGCCAGTGCCGGAAGGCCGCGTAGGGCTCGACCGCGGCGGGGCGGGCCGCGGCGGCGAGCTCCTGCTGGATGGTGAGCCCTACCGCCAGGAGCAGAAGCGCCGCCGAGAACCCCAGCATGTTCCGCAGACGCCGGCAGCGCTCGTGGTGCCGGCGGACGAGTGCCGGGGTGCGCTCCGCTTCCTGCAGAAAGGCCACCCGCTCCGCGATGCTCGAGTGGTGCCAGCAGCGGGCCTCGCGGATGTTGCCGCTCAGGTAGGCGATCTTCTCGAGGCTCCGCACCAGCGGCTGGGCCGAGCCGAGCAGCTCGAGCGCGAAGAGATCGGCCTGGCGTTCGAAGTGGCGCGACAGCACGCCGAAGACGAGCCGGAAATAGATCGCCACGATCACGCCCACCGCCACCGCCAGCAGGTGCACGTCGTGGATCCACTGCTGCAGCAGCGTCGTCGCCCCCGCGACGCACGCGAGCGTCACCAGGAGGTACCACAGCACATGCCGGTGCCGCACGTGGCCGAGCTCGTGCGCCGCCACCCCGGCCACCTCCTCCTCGGAAAGGTGGTCCAGGAGCGCGCGCGACAAGAGCAGGTAGCGGAACGGCGGCAGCACCCCCAGCGCCGCGGCGTTGAGCATCGTCCCCCCGCCCAGGCCCCAGACGTAGATGCGGTTGACGCTGACGCCCGCCCGTTCCTGCAGTTCGCGCAGCCGGTTCGCCACCGCGCCGTCCAGCAGGCGCCGGCAGCCCCACAGCCGGACCATGAGCGCCGGAAAGAGCAGCATCGAGAGCCCCAGGAGGCCGAGGATCGAGGCGTGCACGATCCACGGGCGCGCCTCGATCGCCTTCTGCCAGTCCGTCGGCGTCGCCCACACCAGGAGGTCCAGCGCCCCCAGGAGCGCCAGCCACGGCAGGAGCACGAAGAAGGTATAGCGCACCCGGAAGAGAAAGTGCCGCCCCGCCGTCCAGCGGCCCGGCGTGACCAGGTCGTCCAGCTTGCGGAACGCGAGCCACGAGAGCGCCAGCGTCACGAGGTACGGCGCCAGGCCCACCAGCGCGTTCAGGAGCTCGCTCCGGGACAGGAAGTCGCCCGGCCAGCCGATGGCCTGCACCTGCAGGATGTACGCCAGGACCAGGAACCCCCGGTAGAGCGTGATCGTCGCCTGCGACGTCTCCCGCGCCGCCGCCCCTCCGAGGCCCCGGCGTTCGGCCTGCGCGGCGGTCAGGCGTGCGGCCGCTTCCGCCGCAAGGAGGGCGGCCGCACTCACCAGGAGCGTCGGCAGCCAGACCGCGCCGAGCGTCGGCGCCTGCGCGGCGGCAAGGGATTCCGGCCGGGTCAGCGACCAGTAGAGGATGGCGACGATGAGGTCGATCGGCAGCAGCACGTCGGTCTCCCGGTGCACGGATGCGGCCGGCCGCGAAGCGCGGCGGCCCGTCCGGGGCATTATATCCCGTCCGGCTGCCCGCGAAAGGGCAATGTGCTCCGACACAACCGGTTTTGGCGTGCCGGGTTGCTGCCGGCACCGGGGCGACGGCGGGAATTTCGTTCGGTTTTGCGTAACCGCCCGGCCCGACCGCGCGTAATCCGGGCGACACCCCGACCGATGGACGGCGGGGGCAAGGGCCCGGGACCGACAACCGATCAGGGCGGGACGGCGCGAATGCCGGAGCCTGCCGACCGAAGAGGAGACGAGACATGCGGATGCGGCTGCAGTGGATGGTGACGTGGATGGTGTGCCTGCTGCTCTGGAGTGCGGCAGGGCGGGCCGAGGCCACCGGCGCGGTGGAGCGGGCGCCGGCGGATGTGCGCTGGATGATGCACCTCGACGTCGCCGCGTTCCAGGAGAGCCGCCTCGGCCAGGGGTTGGTCGCGCTCGTGGAGGAGCGGGGCTTTCCGGCCCGGGCGAAGCTGGAGGCCGCCCAGGCGCTCTTCAGCATCGACCTGAAGAAGGACATCGACGCGGTCGACGTCTTCGGCCCGGACAAGAAGCGCTCCAACGCCCTCCTGTACGTCCGCGGCCGCTTCGAGGTCGAGACCCTCACCGCCCTCGTTCGCGGCATCGACGGCTACCGTGCCATTGAGGCGGACGGGACCACCCTCCACGTCTGGCCCAACCAGCAGGACCACGGCAAGGCCGTCATCGCTTGCTTCGCGCGCCCGGATCTCATTATCATGGGGGGGCGCGAGGATCGGGTGCGCGCGGGACTGGCGGCGCTGGAGGGAAGCAGCGGCGCCGAAGCGACCGCGCTCTTTCCCGGCTGGGCCTCGGCCGGCGAACGGGTCTTCTACTTCGCGGCCGCCAACGGGGTGAAGGATCTGCAGGACGCCGCCGCCGACAACCCGATGGCCGGGAAGATCGAGAACGTCTTCCTGAGCGCGGCCGAAACGGACGCCGGCGTGGTGCTGGAGCTCGCGGTGGACGCCACCGATGCGGACGCGGCGAAGCAGATGCACCAGACCGTGCAGGGGCTGCAGGCCCTCGCGCTCCTCAACGCGGAGAAGCGCCCCGAGCTCGCCGACCTTGCCCGCCGCATCCAGGCCGCGGCGGAGGGGACGACCGTCAGCGTCGTCGCCACCTGGCCGGTGGAGGAAGCGCTGGACGCGATCCGGAAGCACGTGGAGAAACACGGACCGAAGGCAAACGCGCCTTCCGACCAGTAGCGTTGCGGCAAGCGGCAATCCCGTGCCCGCCCCGTCCCGCCCGTGCGGTGACGGGGCGGACGCATGCGGAACGGATCGCGCCGCCGGGACGTCCGTTCGAGCCCGGTGGCGTGGATCGGCAGCGGAGTGGCCCTTGTGGATGGATGCATGACCGGCGAGCAGCGTCAGGAAACCACCCCGGCATCCGCCCCGGTTGCGCCGGAACGCGCTTCCGGGGTCCCGGCCGCGCGTGCCGTGCCGGTGCGGGCGGCGGAGGGGCCGGACCTGGACGGGCTTGCGCGTGCCGCGCGCCACGGGGACGAGCCCGCCTTCGAAGCGCTCTGGCGGGCGGTGGCGGACCGGCTCTACCGGTTTCTGCGCGCCCGCGGGCTCGACGCACACGAAGCGGAGGATGTCTTTCAGGAGACGACCATCAAGGTCCACCGCAACCTCGGCCGCTACGACCCGGCGCGTCCGTTCCTGCCGTGGCTCTTCACCATTGCGTCGCGCGAGGCGACCAGCGCCTACCGTCGCCGCCGGACGCATGCGCCGCTGGACGTCGACGACCGGCTCGCGGGGGATCCGGACCCCGCCGCCGAGGCTGCGCGCCGGGACGCGGGCGCAACGCTGTGGGACCGCGCCCGCGCGGTCCTGTCCGACAAGCAGTACGACACCCTCTGGCTCCGGTACGGCGAGGAGCTGGAGATTCGCGACATTGCCGCGGTCACCGGGCGCACGCGCGTGCACGTGAAGGTGCTGCTGCACCGCGCCCGCGCCCGCCTGGCCGAGGCGCTGGAAGGATGGGAGGATCGGCTATGATGCTCTGCCGCTGGCACCGCCACCGGATCGCGTCCGCGCTCGACCGCGACGCCCCTCTGCCCGCCGCGACCACGGCGCACCTGCTCCGCTGCCCCGCGTGCCGGGCGTGGCGCGACGGCCAGGCGCGCCTGGCCGCCCGCCTGCGGACGGATGCGCCCCCGGTGGACGGGGCGCCGCCGTCCCTGGTGGAGCAGTCTCTCCGCCGGGTCCGCCACGAGGGAACGGTGGTGGCGCTGCCGCGCCCGGCCCGGCGGCTGGCGCCGCTGGCGCTGGCGGCCTGCCTCTGCCTGCTCCTGGGCGTCGGAGCGCTGGTCTGGCGGCAGGCACGGCATGCGCAGGCCGAGCGGGAGCGTGCGGTCCGCGCCGCGCTGGCGCTGGGCGAGCTCGCGTTTGCCGACAATGCGGATGCCCACAGCCTCCCCGGCCACCCGCTGGCGCTGCCGGCGCTCTTCTCCGCATCCTGGGAGACCCAGATCGGCCGTCTGCGCGCCGATACGGTGCAGACCGGCCGCTTCCTGCGCGATGTGCTGCCGCTCGGCGGCGGGAATGCGGACGCGCCCCCGTCCGACCACTGACCAAACCGACCGGAAGCGCCGGCCCGCGGCGGTCTCCGCCTGCCGGCGCTTCCTTCCGCTTCCGCCGCGATGCCCCCACGAGGAGATCTCCATGCGCCTGCCGCCCTGGCCTGACCGTCGTGGTGCTCCTCCTCACCGCGCTCTTCGTTGAACTCTCCCTGGAATCCCTCGCCGTCCTCGAAGAGTATTACGGGCTGATGGGCGGGAGTTGAATTCCCGCGGACGTCCGCAGTTGTCCGCGGCGACCGGGATGACGAGCGAAGCAGGGCCGACAACGCGAAGCTGTCGGCCGAAGCATACCCCGCAGGCGACGGATGACAGCTTCGCGTTGTCGGCCCTGCACACTGTGCCTTGTTTTCAGAAGGGAAATGCATAGAATGCGCCTGACCCCAGGAGAAGCCCATGGCCAGGAAGAAGCAAAACGCGGTCATCCCCACCGAGGAGATCGATGGCCGCATCCACGCACTCCGCGGGCACAAGGTGATGCTGGATCATGATCTGGCGCAGCTATACGGCGTGGAAGTCAAGCGCCTCAATGAACAGGTGCGCCGAAATCCAGATCGGTTCCCCCCGGAATTCATGTTTCGGCTCACCGGACAGGAGTTTGCGGATTTGAGGTCGCAAACTG
Source organism: uncultured Planctomycetales bacterium (assembly GCA_964553265.1). Lineage (GTDB taxonomy): Bacteria > Planctomycetota > SZUA-567 > SZUA-567 > JAFGNG01 > CAZKKD01. The sequence continues at coordinate 12,035 of CAZKKD010000083.1, forward strand.
CGACCTCAAAAGGTCGTGGTGGACGACGCTACCCGCCGTATGCTTTTACGGAACACGGCGCAGTCATGCTGGCC